>JAHHUB010000040.1 GCA_020024175.1 Oscillospiraceae bacterium
TTTAACAAAAAAACTGCTTTTTTTATGAGATTTTTTGCGTTTTATTGTAAATATCTGTTGTATTTTATTAAAAAAGCCATTGATTATATTCAGCCAGATTTTTTAAATTTATTGTTTAAAACCGTTTTTTTCGGGGACAATAAAATAAAACAATAAAAAGAGGTTTAAACAATGACTGATAATGAATATTCACAACTTGTGAAAAAAGCATCTCCCCCCTCTAAATCCGCCAAAACCATACCTATGGCTTTTTTGGTAGGTGGGGCAATTTGTACAATAGGGCAGTTATTTTATAATTTATACACCGCCCTTGACATGGAAAAAGACATGGCATATGGCTGTGCGTCGGTAACTTTGGTTTTTTTGGCGTCTTTAGCCACCGGACTTAATGTATTTGACAATCTGGCAAAATACGCAGGAGCCGGCACATTAGTACCCATCACGGGTTTTTCCAATGCCATCACCTCCCCAGCCCTTGAATTTAAAAGTGAGGGGTTAATCTTGGGACTTGGTGCCAAAATGTTTATAATTGCAGGGCCTGTACTGGTATATGGTATATCAGCCTCTGTTATTTATGGTATTATTATATATCTTTTCGGATTATATTAAGGAGGGGTGATTATGGTATATAAAAAAGGTTTTTCCACATATATAATGGGGGATTGCCCATCTGTTTTGTCCTATGCGTCAGTGGCATCCAAAAAGGAAAGTCAGGGCCCTTTGGCAAAATATTTCGATATACTCTGCGAAGATACCACATTTGGTGAACAAACCTGGGAAAAAGCTGAAAGCCGTATGCAGAAAGACGCCGCAAATAAAGCCTTGGAAAAAGCAAAACTATCCCAAAAAGACATTGATTTGGTTTTGGCAGGGGATTTATTAAACCAGTGTACAGGTTCAACCTTTGGTTTGCGTGACTTTGGCATACCATATCTTGGTATATACGGTGCCTGTTCCACTATGGCGGAAAGCATAGCTGTAAGTTCCCTTTTGCTGGAGGGCGGTGTTATTAAAAAAGCTTTGGCTGTAACATCTTCTCACTTTTGTTCTGCCGAAAGACAGTACCGTTTTCCACTGGAATACGGCGGTGTTCGTCCCCCTTCCTCCCAATGGACAGTTACAGGTGCAGGTGCTGTTATTTTAGCTGCAAACAACCAGGTTTCCCCCTTTGTAAAAGCTGTTACCATAGGCACTATAGAGGATCTTGGTGTAAAGGATGCCAACAACATGGGTGCCGCCATGGCACCGGCTGCCGCAAAAACTCTTTGCAATTTCTTCCATGACACAATGACTTCCCCCTCTGCCTATGATATGATTATCACAGGGGATTTAGGTGTTATTGGCAGCAAACTTTTAAACGAACTTATGGAAAGAGAAGGCTATTCCATTATAAATAATCATGCAGACTGCGGTGTACTCATCTACGACATAGAAAAACAGGATGTTCATTCAGGCGGTTCAGGCTGTGGGTGCTGTGCCTCGGTGCTGAGTTCATATATTCTGCCCGCTATAAGAAAAGGAAAGCTTAAAAATGTGCTTTTTGTAGCTACAGGTGCCCTTTTAAGCACTACCAGCATACAACAGGGCGAAGCCATTCCCGGAATAGCTCATTTGGTGTATTTTTCGGGCAACGACAATAAGGAGCTGATATAAATGGAAGTTTTATTTGAATATCTTAAAGCATTTTTGGTTGGAGGAGCTATCTGTGCCATAGGACAGGTTTTAATTGATTATACAAAATTAACTCCCGCCCGAATTTTGGTATCATTCGTAGTAGCAGGAGTTGTTTTAGGTGGTTTGGGACTATATCAGCCTCTTATTGAATTTGCAGGGGCAGGAGCCACTGTCCCCCTAACAGGGTTTGGTGCTTTGCTTGCCAAAGGTGTTAAAACCGCTGTGGCGGAAAAAGGTGCTTTTGGTATTTTGTCGGGAGGTGTAACTTCCGCCTCTGCAGGTATTACCGCCGCAATATTTTTCGGTTTGGTTATGGCACTTATTTTTAAGCCCGGTGATAAATCCTAGGCTTATTTAAACAGCACCAATCCAAAATAAGCGATTTTGGTATCCCCCAGTTTATATTCCATGGAAAGTTTATTGGCCATATCAATAACATCTATGCAATAAGCAGATAAACAACTCACTGCCACATCAGGATGAATACACGCCTCTCCTTTTACCTTGCAGCATTCCGGACAGTAGCGGCATTTTGTAGCCAAAGCCAAAACTTTTTCAAAACCTTTGGACTTTAAATATTTTTTTATGTCATTTGCCAGGTTATTATGTCTTAAAGCGGATTCTTCCAAACCTTCTTTGTCGGAAAATCCATTTATGGGGGATATTGTTTGGAAATATATACCTTTGTCAAAAGAAAGAACTTTTTCTCTTAATCTTTCCACTGTTCCTATTTCAGGAGGGCACATATAGTTTTTACCGTAAAATCCGCATTTGTTATCTTCACAGTATTTGCGGAATATGGCGTCAAATCTCAGATCCGAAGTATCTATTATTTTAGCGTCGGCAGCTCCCAGTTCCAACGCTTTTTTTATTAACTCATCCATTTTATCAACCCGTTTCGTTATTTATAATTATATCTGTTATATATGTCAAACTAGAATATACTTAGATCAAGTACTGAGGATATATATTCCATAGCCTTTATTCCGCAGTAACTGTTGCCTTTTTCATCCAAAGCAGGAGAATAAACCGCAATACCCATACGGCTGGGAACAGCACCCATAATTCCGCCTCCCACTCCGCTTTTGGCAGGTATGCCCACTCTCATTGCAAATTCTCCAGAAGCGTCATACATTCCGCAGGTTGTCATAAGCGAACGAACCACTCTGTTGTGGAAAGGTTCAATCAAAAGCTTTCCGTTTATAGGGGAAACTCCATCGTTTGCCAAAACCGCCCCCATAAGGCTCAGTTCTTCACAATTTACCATCATGGAACAGGCTTTAAAGTAAACTTCCAAATGTTCCTCAACAGAGCCGTCAAAAATTCCGCTGGAAAGCATCATATAAGCCAACGCTCTGTTTCTGTGTCCGGTAGCGGTTTCGGATTTATATACGTCTTTATTGTATGTGATGTCAGGGTCACCCAAAAGAACGGAAGCTGTTTCCCTTATTTTTTCAAATCTTTCTTCGGCATTTTCACCTTTTATACAAGTGGTTACGGAAATAGCTCCTGCATTAATCATGGGGTTCATGGGTTTGCTGGTCATGGTTTCCAATCTTATTATGGAGTTAAAAGGATCTCCGGTAGGCTCCATTCCCACTCTCTTAAACACTTCGTCAAAACCCACATCTTTAAGAGCAGTTATGAGTATAATTAATTTTGAGATACTTTGCATTGTGAATTTCTTCTTGCTTTCTCCCACTGATTCGGTTCTTCCTCCCAAATCGGTAATACAAATAGCCAAATCGTTTACATCAGCCTTGGCAAGTTCGGGGATATAGTCGGCGGCTTTACCCTTTCCAAGCCATTTTTTGGTATAATCATATGCTTCTTCTATAATATGCTGCATAAATTTTCCCCTTTCGGTTTATCCTTTGTAATTGTATTAAATTTTCCGATATTATTTTATCACAATATTTTTTTATATCAATATATAATTATATTATATTTTTTATTCCCATCAATTTCTCTTTTTGATTTAATTACTTGATATTATGACAAAAATATTATATAATTACCCATAGATTTGTGAGGAGGGAATAATATTGCCGAATAATGATTTTAATTTAAACTATTTTGATACAATTATACACAGTGCACAAAATAAATTAACTTCCATAATTTTTGCATTGATTGTATTTTTTATCGGATATTTCATCATCAAAGCTCTGCAAAAACCGCTGAAAAAATGGCTTACCAAACTTAAAATTGACATTTCTTTTCATGCTTTTATTTTAAGCCTTGCCAAAATCACACTGACAGTGCTTTTGGGCATGAGCTGTCTTGAAATGTCGGGACTTGTAAAAGCTACTTCTTTGGTTACGGCATTAAGTGCTGTAGGTCTTGCGGTTTCACTGGCGGTAAAAGACAGCCTTTCAAACTTAGCCGGAGGCATGACTGTGCTTTTCACCAAGCCTTTTGAAGTAGGCGACTTTATAGATGTATGCGGATATTCAGGTACAGTTACCGAAATAGGCATAGCCCACACCATGCTGAAAACCGTGGACAACAAAATTATATATCTTCCAAGTTCAGATGTGGCTAAAGCTCAAATAACCAACTACTCAAAAGAACCTACCAGAAGACTTGATATCAAATTTTCCGTAGGATACCAGGACGATTTTGAAAAAGCCGAAAAAATCATATTGGACACAGCAGAAAAAAGCGGACTTATTCTTCATGAACCTGCTGAACCATTTGCAAGAGTATGTGCTCACTCCTCAAGCTCCATAGATATTCAGTTCCGTGTTTGGGTAAAGAGCGAAAATTACTGGGATTTGCATTTTTATATGTACGAACAAGTGAAAAAAGCCTTTGATGAAAACGGAATTTCTATTCCATTTAATCAGCTTGATGTACATATTGATAATAATAAATAATTATTACGGAGGAAAATCACATGAAATTATTTATCGACACAGCCAATGTAGACGAAATCAGAGAAGCTGCAACCTGGGGTGTAATCTGCGGAGTTACTACAAACCCATCACTGATTGCTAAGGAAGGCAAGGACCTTAAAGAAGTTATTAAGGAAATCACAACTATTGTTGATGGTCCTATCTCCGGAGAAGTTATCTCACTTGACTGCGATACAATGGTAGAAGAAGCTAAAAAGCTCCATGAAATTCACAAAAATATTGTTGTTAAAATTCCTATGTGTGCAGAAGGTTTAAAAGCTGTTTCCATTGTTTCAAAGCTTGGAATTAAGACAAATGTTACACTTATTTTCTCCCCTATGCAAGCACTTCTGGCTGCAAGAGCAGGTGCTGCATATGTAAGTCCTTTTATGGGAAGACTTGATGACATCGGTCACAATGGTGCTGAACTTATTGAACAGATTTCCGCTATATTCCAAAACTATGGAATTGAAACAGAAATCATTGCTGCCAGCATCAGAAATCAAACTCACCTTAATGATGCTGCTTTGGCAGGCTGTGATATTGCAACAGTTCCTTACAAAGTTCTTAAATCCTGCATTGACCACCCCATGACAACAAATGGAATTGACCGTTTCATGAAGGACTGGGAAGAAGTTAAGGCAGTTCAAAAAGGTCTTTAATTAATATACATAAATTAACCGCTCCATATTGATGGGCGGTTTTTTTTATAAGAAAAAAGGTTTCGCCAGAGTTATTCAGGCGAAACCTTACAAAGGGGAGGCTATAATAAAAGGAATTTTAAATGAAAAATCATTTCATACATTTACTGATTTTATTATAATATAAATTTAGTTTAAAAGCAAGGTTTAACAGCCTTTTTTATACAAAAATAGTGCACAAAATTATACAAGCATATAAAGGCATTATCACTAATAACTCCGTTTTATCACATATTATTTAAAAAACAACTGTATTTGTATTAAATAGAGTTTTCTGCATTTTTAAAAATATACATCATTTTTTTCGCAAAAATAATTTGATTTTTTATATTATTTACCTATTGTGTCCTTTTGGAAAGAACATCTGAAGTTCCATGGGATAATGCAAAAAAACTTGCAAAAAAGATATAAAAAAGTTGATTTTTCCTCTTGATTTTTAAGAAGAAAAGGTTTATCATAAAGCTATAAAGTGTTTGCCATTCATATACACTTTTTTATCTTGAAATCCATTTAGTAAAATTTAATACAAAAGGAGAGAATTACAATGAACGATAACAAAATGTGGGCACTTGTAAAAGAATCAGCAGCTCCAGGTCTTGCTCTTAAAAGAGTAGACATTCCACAGGTAGGTACAAATGATGTTAAAATCAAAATCCACAAAACAGCTATTTGCGGAACAGATGTACATATCTATCAATGGAATGAATGGGCACAACATACAATCGCTGTAGGTCAAACTGCAGGTCATGAATATGTTGGCGAAATTGTTGAAGTAGGTTCAGGTGTAGAAGGCTTTAAAGTAGGGGACATCGTTTCCGGAGAAGGCCACATCACATGCGGTTCCTGCCGTAACTGCATGGAAGGACACAAGGAAAACTGTAAAAATGCTAAGGGTGTAGGTGTAAACCGCAACGGCTGCTTTGCTGAATATCTCGTAATTCCATCTTCTAACGTATGGCCCACAAATCCTGACATTCCTGAAGAAATGTATGCTATTTTTGATCCATACGGAAACGCAACACACACTGCTCTTTCCTATAACCTTCTGGGTGAAGATGTACTCATCACAGGTGCAGGCCCAATAGGCATTATGGCAGCTGCTATTGCTAAGTTCTCAGGTGCAAGACATGTTGTTATCACAGACTTCAACCAATATCGTCTTGACCTTGCTAAGAAACTCGGTGCTACAAGAACAGTTAACCTTAAAGAAGAAAAAATCTCCGATGTTATGAAAGAATTGGGCATGACTGAAGGATTTGATGTTGGTTTGGAAATGTCTGGTGCAGGTCCTGCTCTTAATGATATGATCGCAAACATGAGACATGGCGGAAATATTGCCCTTCTCGGTATTCAGGCTCCCGGCACAGGTGTAAACTGGGAAACAATTATCTGGAATGGTCTTAACATCCGCGGTATTTACGGACGTAAGGTTTGGGATACATGGTACAAGATGACAACTATGCTCCAATCCGGTCTTGACATCTCCGATATTATCACACACAGACTTAACATCAAGGACTACAAAAAAGGATTTGACGCTATGATTTCCGGTGAATCCGGTAAGGTTATCCTTAACTGGGAAGATCTTGACAAGTTGGAAGCACAGTCTCAAGACTGCTAGTTTTTAAAAACCATACTATATTATCAGAAAGGGTTGATTATAAATGGCACGTAAAAATGACATTTTAAGTATTTATACAAAAGAAGTAGAAGATATTAAGGCAGCAGGCCTCTTTAAGGGTGAAGTTCCGATAGTTTCCCCTCAAAGTGCAAAAGTAAAACTCGAAGACGGCAGAACAGTTATTAATATGTGTGCTAATAACTACTTGGGTCTTGGCGACAATCAAAGACTTATTGATGCTGCTAAGAGAACATATGATGAAAGAGGATATGGTGTTGCTTCTGTTCGTTTCATCTGCGGTACACAGGATATTCATAAGAAACTTGAAAAGAAAATTTCCAGTTTCTTGGGAACAGATGACACTATTCTTTACTCCTCCTGCTTTGATGCTAATGGTGGTTTGTTTGAAACAATCCTTACAGCTGATGATGCTGTAATCAGCGATGAACTTAACCACGCTTCCATTATCGACGGTGTACGTCTTTGCAAAGCTAAGAGATACAGATACAAGAACAACAACATGGAAGACCTTGAAGCTAAGCTCAAGGAAGCTGATGAAGCAGGTGCAAGAGTTAAGCTCATTGCTACAGACGGCGTTTTCTCCATGGATGGTATTATCTGCAACCTTAAAGGCGTTTGTGATTTGGCAGACAAATACAATGCTCTCGTAATGGTTGACGACAGCCATGCAGTTGGTTTTGTAGGAAAACATGGTCATGGTACAGCTGAACACTGTGGTGTTGAAGGCCGTGTAGATATTATCACAGGTACTTTGGGTAAAGCTCTCGGTGGTGCTTCCGGCGGTTACACAACAGGTCGTCAGGAAATCATTGATTTGCTCCGTCAAAGAAGCCGTCCTTACCTCTTCTCCAACTCTTTGGCTCCAGCTATCGCAGGTGCAAGTATTGAAATGTTCAATATGCTTGAAGAAAGCACAGAACTCCGTGACCGTTTGGAAGAAACAACAGCTTACTATCGTAATCTCCTTGTTGAAAACGGATTTGACATCATTCCCGGAACACATCCATGTGTACCTGTTATGCTCTATGATGAAGTTACAGCTGCTGAATTTGCTGAACGTATGAGAGCTAAAGGTGTTTATGTTGTTGCATTCTCCTACCCTGTAGTTCCTAAGGGCAAGGCCAGAATTCGTACACAAGTTTGTGCAAGCCATACTAAGGAAGATGCAGACTTCATTGTTAAGTGCTTCAAAGAAGTACGTCATGAAATGGGTCTTGACAAGTAATTAAAATTACTGACTTCTCTATTAAAGTAATATAAAAAATCCCCCATACAATTATTATTGATTGTGTGGGGGATTTTTGAATACAGTTGTTGTCCATATCTATATTATCGTATCAGAGCCGCTATAAGGCTTTTTATAAGTATTTTGTTTTTAATATATAATTCCCTATATCATAAATTTAAAGCCTGTTTAATGTATAATTTTGCCGCCACAGCACAAAATTACTTAACTAAAAACCTCCCGCAGATATTTGCGGGAGGTTTTCTGTATTATAATTATTAAATATTGTCAAAGCCTTTACCCAAAACTTCATTGGCGCGTCTTGTAATGACAAACACATTAGGGTCAACTTCTTTAATAAGCTTTTTAATTTTTACATAATCTCTGTTACCCAAAATAGTAACCAAAATTTGACGTTCTTCTCCTGTATATCCGCCTTCTGCTTTATATACGGTAAGACCTCTATCCATAGTACGAAGAACAATTTCCTTAATTTGATCAGGTTTATTTGAGATAATTACCATTTCTCTTTTAATATTCCATCCATCCATAAAGATATTTACACAAACACTGTTGAGAACACAGCCCAAACCGTTAATAATTGCGGTTTCCAAATTATAAGTAAAGAATGAAGCTATAACAACTACAATATTTGCAATTAAAAGACCTGCTCCCATATCTAAATTAATATATTTTTTCAAAATGGAAGCTATAATATCAGTTCCACCAGAAGAAGCATTCTGATTAAAAATAATAGCTACACCAAATGCTGAAATTACTGTACCGCAAACTAAGTTTACAATAATTTCACTGGTTACAGGCTGTTCAAAAATCACTAAATGTTCCCAAATCCAAATTGTAGCAGAAAATGTGAGGTTAGAACATATTGTTTTTCCACCAAATTCTTTTCCCAAAAGGAAAAATCCCAATATAAGCAAAGTTATATTAATTACAAGAGAAACCACTGATATTGGCAAATGAATAAAGTGAGAAATAATCAAAGCATAACCTGCTACACCACCTATTGTCAAATTTTGTGGAAAGTGGAATACGTATAATGCTGATGCCAACATAGCTGTACCAAACATAACTAACAGATATTCTTTTATAATACTGTTGTGTTTTTTCATTTTCTAAAATTCCTTTCTCAAAAAAAATAATAAATCCTAACAAAAATAAAACTGTATGTAATAAACTAATAAATAATATTTTTAAGTTCTTCAAAATTTTTAACTTCATAATCTGGGATTATATTTGAATTATTTGTTTTATTTCTAAAATTAAACCAACAACTGTCAATTTCATAATCCACAGCACCTTTTATATCAGCAGAAAGAGAATCTCCAATAAGTAAAACTCCCTTTTTATCTGTTAAATTAAGCTTGTTAAAGGCATAATCGAAAAATCCTTTCTGTGGCTTGTTAAACCCTGCTTGCTGAGATGTAATTACATCTTCAAAGTATTTCCCTGCCACAGAATTTTCAAGGCGTTTTCGTTGTGTTTTTTCCTCACCGTTTGTAACTGCATATATCTTAAAATCAGACTTTATTTCCTGTAAAAATTTAGCTGCACCATCCACTGTAAAGCTGCCTAAAGAAAGATTATTAAGATAAGCTTTATTAAATGTATCAGGATCTTTTTCTATTTTGTAAAATTCAAAAAGTCTGATATATCTTTCCACCATAATTTTATCTCTGGTTTCAAGTCCTTTTTCATGTTTCTGCCACATAACTGCGTTTATTTCCTTATATTTTTGAAACATATCTAAAGAAGCTTTTAAGGAATTGTCTGCAAAAGTTTTAAAAAAAGCCTGTTCTTCAGCTTTTTCAAAGTCCAATATAGTATCATCTAAATCAAATAAAAGCACTTTGTATTTCATAAATACTCCTTAAATTCAATAAAACAAAATACAATATTAAAATATTACTGCGCCGAATAATAAATACCCGACGCAATATCAGCTTTAAATAATATAAAGCTATACTTCTCTTATAATACCCATAGGAGTTTGTTCGTCTGTTTGTCCCAATGGATTGTCTTTGAGAATAGCAGCTACAAAGTTTCTGTCAATATCTTTATGGGAAGCTCCTAAAATTTTACCGCTTAAATCATTTATATCAGTTATTACAACTTTAATTCCACCCAAATTATTTGAAATTTCTCTAGCTACACTATCGGGATTTAACGGTCCTAAAACAACATAGTGATTATATGGAGGCAATGTATAGCTGCAAGGTCCATCAATAGATTCAGCCTTATAGCCTGCAACTTTATAAAACCAACCTTTAACTCCGAAAATCTTGCCCACTGCGGAAACTGCAGCTGCAAACAAAATTCTGACAGTACCACATTCTCTAAGTGCCATTTCCATAGTTTCAGGTATACCAAGTCCTATACCATATGGTGATTTAGTTACAAATTTAACAAGGAATTTTGCCAATGGACGTGGATGTATATCTTTCATTGGAATAGCTCTTTTTTGTGTGCAGGCAACAATTTTTTCAGTAATAAAAAGTATGTCATCTGGATGCAGCAAATCTTTGGCATATTTATCAACAACATCACAGATATTATCAATATCGGTAATTACATGAGTTTTAATAGGATATCTGTGAAACTGCTTTCCATTTACAGTAATTATATCATTTTTGCCCAAATTTATAGCAAATTCTTCGCTCATACTTACACTTCCTTAATTATTTTATTACATTAATTATTGTACCACTTTTTCAGAAAATATCAAACATTTTATCTTATAATAATATATTTTTCATTAGTAATGACAGAAAAAAAGACATACTTAGCTGTATGTCTTTTAAAGTGTTGGCAAAGACCTATTTTCCCGGGCAGCTTCCCGCCAAGTATTTTCGGCACGCGTGAGCTTAACTTCTGTGTTC
>JAHHUB010000041.1 GCA_020024175.1 Oscillospiraceae bacterium
GAAATTAAATCTTCCGGCATTTTCTTTATTATTTCCAAAAATATTTTTGCGGGAATTATCATTTTTCCTTCACTGATAACTTTAGCTTCTACAGAATTGGTAATACCGAATTCTAAATTATATCCGGTTAATTTTAGACTGTTATTTTCTGCTACTATTAAAAGACTGTCCAAAATTCCTTCTACTGTTTTGGGAAGAATTGCTCTTACTGCATTGGTTACATTTTTTACAAATGAAGGCTTATCGCAAATAAAATTCATACTGTACGCTCCTTTTGATTTTTAACATAAATAAAATTTCATTATATATAAATATAGAAATATAATAATATAGAAGTAATAGTAGAGTCAGTTAAAATGTTATAAACTGCATAAATCATTTATTTATGCGGATTAACAGAGTTTTTTTATAATTTATTATTGTTCTTATTTTGTTAAAAAGGTGAAAACAAATAAGGTTTTAACGGTTCTGTGGAAAACTCTGTGGGGAATGTTGATAACTTGTTATTAAACCAGGGGAAAACTTTTCACTATAGTAAAAGTAGAAATAAGTGAAAATAAAAAGTTAAATGTGAAAAATATTTTATTTGTGGAAAACATTAATTATCACGGATATTTTTTATAATATCATCTATGGTATCACGGTATTCTTTGTCTTTTTCCCTTATTTTTTCCACTTGCTGGATTGCGTATACAACGGTGGTGTGATCTCTTCCACCGAATTCTTCACCGATGGCAGACATGGACATTTGAGTTATCTCTCTTACAATGTACATTGATACCTGTCTAGCTGTGGAAATAGGAGCGGATCTTTTCGGAGAACGAATATCCTGTGCCGAAACTCCGAAAGTTCGGCTTGTTTCGGAGATAATCCTTTCCACTGTAACTGGAACAGGCTGATTGTCATTGAGAATATCTTTAATAGCATTTTGAGCCAGCATAATTGATGGGGGATTACCCAAAAGAGTATAAGCTTTAAGTTTTTTAACGGCTCCTTCCAGCTGACGAATATTATTTTTTAGTTTATTTGCAATATATTCAGCTACATCATCAGGTATATTAAAATCCAAAAGCTGAGCTTTTCTTCTTATAATAGCAATTCGTGTTTCAAATTCAGGCGGCTGAATATCAGCCAAAAGTCCTGATTCAAAACGGCTTCTGAGCCTGTCCTCCAAAGTTTTAATTTCTCTTGGAGGTCTGTCGGAAGTCAGCACAATTTGTTTTCCTGCCTGAAAAATGGTATTAAATGTGTGAAAGAATTCTTCCTGAGTGCTTTCTTTACCGCCGATAAACTGAATATCGTCCACTAAAAGCACATCGGCTTTTCTGTATTTGTCATGAAATTCTTTTGTATCCTTTTCCTTAATAGCATCAATAAGTTCATTGGTAAATTCCTCACCTTTAGCATAAACAATATTTGTTCCAGGGCGATTTTTTCTGATTTCAGCACAAATTGCATACAAAAGATGGGTTTTCCCAAGACCTGAGTTTCCATAGATAAACAATGGATTATATGCGGCAGCAGGATTTTGAGCTACTGCCACTGATGCTGCATGGGCAAATTTATTGGAAGAGCCTACAATAAAAGTTGAAAAAGTATATTCGTATTCTCCGTTATCAGCAGATTTTTTGGGCATATTATCGTTTGTCAGAGAAACAGGTTCCGGGTTAAAATTAAAATCATCGTTGCTGATTTTAAGAGAGTCTGCATTTATATTTGATGCTTCCGCATTGTCAAAGCTTATTTGAATATTGACATCAAAACCTAAAACCTCGGCAAATTTTTCCTTTAAAAGTTTAATATATTTTTGTTCAATGATGCCTTTTTGAAATTCTGATTTAACGTGCAGATAAACTGTGGAATTTTCCAGTTTTATAGGGTGAATGCACTGTATCCATAGCTCATGGGCAGTTTTTGACAAACTGGATTTACACATATCACTTACCATTTGAAATGCTGCATTTAAAGTTTCCATATAGATTTATATACCTTCCTTCGTAAAGATTTATTAACTTTTCACCAGGAAAATCAATGTTTACAAAAAGTGAAAAACAATATCTAAATATAATCCTGTTAAAACTATGGGGATAATAAGAGGATAAAATGTGTATAATTATTTATTAACATTTTTTCAACAATAATT
Source organism: Oscillospiraceae bacterium (assembly GCA_020024175.1). GTDB lineage: Bacteria > Bacillota > Clostridia > Oscillospirales > Ruminococcaceae > JAHHUA01. The sequence continues at coordinate 2,144 of JAHHUB010000041.1, forward strand.
CAACAAATGTATTGTAACACAGAAACAATAATTTTTCAAGATTATCCACAGGTTATTTAAAACATATATATAATATGTATATAAAAAAGATCCCATAGCAGCCTGTATAGGAATAGAAAACAAAGTGGTTTTACAAATAGTATAATATTAAAACGAAAAATGACGGCAAAAATTCATGCCAAACACTTGACATAATGCTATGTAATAGGTTATACTAATTAACTGCAAGGTTAACCCCGAAAGGAGGGTGTTTGAAATGAAAAGAACTTACCAACCAAAGAAGTTGCACAGACAAAAAGTTCATGGATTCCGTGCCAGAATGAGCACCAGAAACGGCAGAAAAGTGCTCGCAGCAAGAAGAGCAAAAGGAAGAGCTCGTCTGTCTTACTAATCTATGGCCACGAAAAGCGTGGCCTTTCTTTTTATCCTAAGCTTTGTGGAGATGAAAAAATGAAAAGACCTTTGCGCTTAAACAGAAACAATGATTTCCGACGGGCTTACAAAATAGGCACCAACCAGATAAGTTCATGTCTTGTAACTTATGTGGCAAAAAATCGCGGCAGTGAAACTCGCATAGGCATTACCACTTCCAAAAAGATCGGAAACGCAGTGGCAAGAAACAGGGCAAAAAGGGTCATAAGAGCGGCTTTCAGAAATTTGCCCTATGAAGTACAGGACGGTTTTGATATAGTGTTTGTAGCCAGAAAAAAGACCTCTCAGGTCAAAATGAACAAGGTGCTTTCGGAAATGACAGCACATTTAAACCGTTATAAAAAAAGTATGTAGATTAAATTATGAAAAAAATTTTAATGCTTATTATCAGATTCTATCAAAAATTTATTTCTCCGCTAAAGCCATCCTGTTGCAGATTCTTTCCCACTTGTTCCAATTACGCTTTAGAGGCAATTTCCAAATACGGAGCTTTAAAGGGAGGATTTTTAGCTGTGAGAAGGATTTTAAGATGTAATCCTTTTTCCCGGGGAGGATATGATCCTGTTCCCGATGTTTTTTAATTCGTCAAAATTTTAATAATTTTGAGCAAAAGCCATTTTAGGAGTGCTTTTGTTTTTGTCCCGATTTTTTAAACTCTATATTCGATTTATTAAAATTTCAGAATTTATTTGACCTTGCTGATTTTACGGGACTTTTTAAAATTTAATAGTTTTTAATTGGAGGAAAACCAATAATGAGAACTCTGTATGCTATTTTGGGTTACCCGTTGGGATGGTTGATGTACTTTATTTACAACATTTTCCATAACTACGGTGTAGCTCTGATTGTGTTTACCATATTAACAAGGCTGATAATGGTTCCTTTTGCTATAAAACAGCAAAAAGGTATGGCAAAAATGGCAAGTTTCAGACCTATGATGATGGAAATTCAAAATAAATACAAGAATAATCCTCAGAAAATGCAGGAAGAAATGGCTATGCTCTATCAAAGAGAAAATTACAATCCCATGAGCGGCTGCCTGCCTATGTTTATACAGTTCCCCATTTTGTTTGGACTTATTGATGTTATCTACTACCCCTTAAAACATATTCTTCGCATGAGTGCAGATACAATAAGTGCTGCCGGTGAAATTGCCAAAACAGTTCTTGAACAATCGGGACTTGCCATGTCAAACAGTTTTGCCAGTGAAATGGGCATAATTAAGGCTGTAAATATAAGCCCTGACTCTTTTGCTTCATTAGGAGAAGGTTTCCTTGAACAGGTTCAGAATTTCGACTTTACATTTATGGGTATGGATTTGGGCGTAGTTCCTACATTTGCCTTTAATATATTTATATTGATACCTGTTCTTTCATTCATTACCAGTTTATTGGTATCTTATATTACCACTAAAATGAATGCCCAGAATATGGGAGATAGCAATCAAGGTGCGGCAATGAACTTTACAATGATGATTATGATGCCTATTATGTCTGCATGGATTTCATTCTCCGTACCTGTAGGTGTTGGTCTTTATTGGATTATTTCCAATATTTTGATGATAGTTCAATCCCTTATTATGAATAAGATTTACAATCCAAAGGAAATGGCTGAAAAAGCTCAGGCTGAAGCAGAAGCAAGAAGACAAAAAGAGCGAGAAGAAAAAATAGAAGCCAGAAAGAGAGCCAGAGAAGGAGAAATCACTGAAAAAGCATTGTCTTCAAAAGATGTCAGCCGTATGAAGATTAACGCAGCAAGAAAACGTATGGCTGAAAAATACGGTGAAGAATACAATGACGAAGAAGAATCGAAATAACCTTGAATTTAATTATCAGGAGGTATAAATTTTGATTAAAGAAGTTATAAAAGAAGCCAAAACCCAGGAAGAAGCTATTGAAATTGCCTGCAAGGAATTGGGCAAAAATCGTGATGAAGTTCAGGTTGAAATTTTGGAAAGAGCAAAAAAAGGCTTTTTTGGGATAGGCAGTTCCGATGCAAAAGTAAGAGTATTTTACGAAGTTGAAACAACAGAAGAAACAAAAATCCCAGATGAATCAAAACAGGAAAAATCAGCAGAAACAGGAAATAAGGCTGAAAAGGCTTTGGAATTTCTCAAAAATATTTTGGATGATATGGATATTACAGATTACACATCCAAAATTGAAGAAGACGAAAGCGGAATAAGCATTGTTTTGGAAGGCGAAAAACTTGGTGCTATTATTGGCCGTCGTGGTGAAACTCTGGATGCTATCCAATATCTTGTAAGTTTGGCTGCCAACAGAGTTGACAACAAATACACCAGAATTACTATAGATACAGGAAATTACAGAGAAAAAAGAGAAAAAACTCTCCAAAGCCTTGCCAGAAAGATTGCTATAAATGCAGTTAAAACAGGCAGAAGTACCACATTGGAACCTATGAATCCGTATGAAAGACGAATCATTCATGCGGCTGTTTCACAAATCGAAGGGGCTACATCCACATCAGTGGGAGAGGAACCTAACAGAAAAGTTATAATCAGCTCTCTTAACCCTGTTAAAAAGTCTTATAACAAGGACAGAAAACAGGGTGGATACAACAAGGGAGGAAAGCGTCATTATAATAATAACAGAGGGGACAAGCGTTATAGCAGACAAAACGAAGAAAACAACGATCTTATGTCTGCTGAAAATGTACAAGCTCCTGTTATAAATAAGGAAATTGAAGAAAAATCCGATGCACAGCTTTACTCTAAAATAGAATTTTAATTAAAAAATAACCTCGCAGTTTTTAATGTAATAATTAAAAATCATGCGGGGTTTTTATTTTATAAAATTGTATTTTAAAAAAGAATTCTGTAAAAATTAAAATAATATTGTTTTTTTAAGGATAATAGAGTATAATACTCAGTATAAATGTGAAAGGAGGCTTTTTTATGGCAAAATTAGAATTACGTCCTCAGGAGGAATTATTGGCCAAGGAATATGCATCCCATATAATGAATATGCTTTTTATTCCTCAGGCAAATCCCGGAAAATTGACAGTAACAAATCAAAGAATTAAATTTGATGAGACTAGACTCAAAGCTGAATTTGAATATGATTTAACTGAAATAGATTCAATTTCCGTAGGAATGGCAAGTACTTTAACCATTAACTGCAAAGACGGCAAGAAACATAAAATAACAGGTATGTACAATAAAAGGCTTATTGCAGCTATGGAACAAGCAGGTATAAGAAAAGAATAATTTATAAAATCGCTCTTTAAAAAAAAGGGCGGTTTTTTTATATAAATGAACTAAAAAATTACCACAGGTTTTACTATTGTTATTAATCTGTTTTTGTGGTATTGTAATAATGGTGAATTATTTTATTTTATATATAACGGAGGGAAAAGCTGTGAGCAATACAATCGCGGCTATTGCCACTCCATACGGAGTGGGTGGAATAGGAATAGTGCGTATTTCCGGGGATAATGCAAAAAAAATTGCCTCTGAAATTTTTATCCCCATAGGAAAGAGAAATATAAACAATGTAAAAGGCTTTTCTGCAATTTACGGAAAGGTTAAGGACAGCGAAGGTATATTTGATGAGGCTGTGGTAACTGTATATAATTCCCCCAAAAGCTATACAGGAGAGGATTGTATAGAAATTTCCTGCCATGGAGGCACTTATATTATGGAAAGAGTGCTCAATGCCGCTTTGGAAGCAGGAGCATCTATGGCTGACAGTGGTGAATTTACCAAGAGAGCTTTTTTAAACGGAAAATTAAGCCTTGAACAGGCTGAATCGGTAATTGACCTTATAAACGCTAAATCCAAGCTCTCTGCTGCAGCAGCATTAAGTGTAAAAGATGGAGTTTTAAACAGAAAAATAAATTTACTTATAGAAGAAACCACAGGACTTACTGCACATCTAAATGTGTGGACCGATTATCCTGATGAGGATATTCCGGAAGTTACTGACGATGATTTGAGAACAGGGCTTAGTAAAATTAAATCTGACTTGGAAGAACTGCTTAAAAGTTATGACAAGGGAAAAATTATTAAAGATGGTGTGTCCACTGTAATTGTGGGGAAACCTAATGTGGGAAAAAGCACTTTAATGAATGCTCTTTCAGGACAGCAGACAAGCATTGTAACTCATATAGCGGGAACCACCCGTGATATTGTGGAAGAAACTGTAAAAGTAGGGGATATAGTGCTGAAAATTGCCGATACTGCGGGAATACACAGCACCGAAGATTTGGTTGAAAGCATAGGTGTAGAAGCAGCTATAAAGAAAACTTCTGCCAGTGCGTTAGTATTAGCCGTATTTGACGGCACATCTCCCATTGATGATGACGACAAAAAAATTGTAGAACTTACAAAAAATCACACAGCTTTGGCAGTAATCAACAAGGGGGATATGCAAATTAAAATTGACAAAAATTATATTTATGACAATTTTAAATATGTGGCGGAAATATCTGCAAAAGAACAGGAAGGTATGGATATACTCTCCGACAAGATAAAGGAAATTTACAAGATAAATAATTTTGACAGCAGTACACCCATGCTTTATACACTCCGACAAAAAGAATGTGTTATGAAAGCTTATAAATCTTTAATTGAAGCTGAAAATGCCCTTGATATGGGAATGACTTTTGATGCAGTAAATGTTTGCATTGAAGATGTATTAAGCAGTTTATTGGAAATTTCAGGAAAAGCTGCTTCGGAAGAAATTGTAAACAGCATATTTGCAAAATTTTGTGTAGGAAAATAATGGGAGATACATATGGAATATATTGCAGAAAATTATGATGTTGCAGTTATAGGGGGAGGCCATGCGGGTATAGAAGCCGCTCTTGTTTCCGCTCGACTGGGACTAAAAACCATAATATTTACTATTTCATTGGATGCTATTGGCAATCTGCCTTGTAACCCATCTATTGGTGGTACGGCAAAAGGGCATTTGGTGAGAGAAATTGACGCATTAGGCGGAGAAATGGGAAAAGCCGCCGATGCCACATTTATACAAAGCCGTATGCTTAACATGGGCAAAGGACCTGCAGTGCACAGCTTGAGAGTTCAGGCTGACCGAGCTGCATATCACCTTTATATGAAAAATGTTTTGGAAAATCAGGAAAATTTGGATGTAAAACAAGCGGAAATTGTGGATATACGTCTTAATGAAAATGGGCAAGTCAGTGGAGTTATTACTCATTTAGGTGCTTTGTACCCGGTAAAAGCCGCAATACTTTGCACCGGTACATTCTTAAATGGCACAATTCATGTGGGACATCAAATGTTTTCCAGTGGCCCCGATGGTATGCATGCTTCCCTGAAACTTACGGATAATCTCCGAAAAATCGGTTTGGATTTGAGGAGGTTTAAAACAGGAACACCTGCCAGAGTTCACAAAAAAAGTATTGACTATTCTCAGTTGGAAAGACAGCCTGGTGATGATATTATTACTCCTTTTTCCTTTGAAACTACAGGTAAATTGGAAAACAAAGTGGATTGCTATATTGCTTACACAAATGAGGACACTCATAAAATAATCAGAGATAATATACAAAAATCCGCTATGTACAGCGGTAATATTGAAGGTGTAGGCCCCAGATACTGCCCCAGTATAGAAGACAAAGTGGTGAGATTTGCCGATAAACCAAGACATCAGATTTTTGTGGAACCTATGGGACTTAATACCCAGGAAATTTATTTGCAGGGATTTTCCACTTCTCTTCCTGAAGAAGTACAGGTGGAAATGTACCGTTCTGTAAAAGGCTTTGAAAATATTAAAATTATGAGAAATGCTTATGCCATTGAATATGACTGTGTAGACCCCACAACTTTAAAACCAACTTTGGAATTTAAAGAAGTGCCATATCTTTACGGTGCAGGACAATTTAATGGTACCAGCGGTTATGAAGAAGCAGCAGCTCAGGGACTTATAGCGGGTATTAATGCGGCAAGAAAAATCAAAGGTGAAAGTGAATTTACTCTTGACCGTTCCACATCTTATATAGGAACACTTATTGATGATATAATCATAAAAGGTTGTACCGACCCTTACAGAATGATGACATCACGTTCTGAATACAGACTTATTCTCCGCCAGGACAATGCAGACAAAAGACTTACACCCCTTGGCAGGGAACTTGGACTTATCAGCGACCAAAGATGGGAACATTATCTTAAAAAACAGGAACAAATCTGTGCTGAAATTCAGCGTGTAAAAACAACAACAATAGCTGTTTCCGATAAGTTAAATCAAATGCTTGTTTCACGTGGAACATCTGAAATTTCCTCTAATATTAAGATGATAGAACTTATCAGGCGTCCTCAAATCAGTTATGAGGATTTGGCTGATTTTGATACGGAAAGAAAACCACTGGACAGGGAAGTTTGGGAACAGGTGGAAACAGAAATCAAATATGAGGGATATATTCAAAAACAATATGCACAAGTGGAACAAATGAGACGACTGGAATATAAAAAATTGGATATAAATCAAGATTATAAGGAAATAAAAGGTCTGCGTTTAGAGGCACAGGAAAAATTAAATAAAATAAAACCACAAAATCTGGGACAGGCTTCCCGTATAAGCGGTGTAAGTCCCGCTGATATTTCGGTTTTAGTTATTTGGCTGGAACAAAAAGGGGCACAAGGAGGAAAAAAACTTGAGTTATAATAAAGAACTTCTCCGAAAAGAGTTGGAAAATGCCGAAATACCATACACAGAGGAGAATTTAGCTGATTTTAGTATTTACAGTGATTTATTGACAGATTGGAACAACAAAATTAATTTGACAGCCATTACAGATGAAGACGGAATTGCTTTAAAGCATTTTTATGATTCGGTAATGCTGCTAAAATATTTTAAGGTAAAAGAAAATGCAAGTATGATTGATGTGGGAACCGGGGCAGGATTTCCCTCCATGCCTTGTAAAATTCTCCGTCCTGATATAAAGCTCACTCTTCTTGATAGTTTAAATAAGAGAATAAATTTTCTGAAAGAAGTGGGAAATTCTCTTAATTTTAAAGATACTGAATATATACACGCAAGGGCAGAGGATGGCGGAAAAAACAAGGAATATCGAGAAAAATACGATATTGCCACAGCCAGAGCAGTAGCAAACTTAACTAATTTAGCGGAATACTGTTTGCCTTTTGCAAAAACAGGAGGATATTTTGTGGCATTAAAGGGGCCTGACTGTGATGCTGAAATTAATGAGGCCAAATCTGCAATAAAAAAACTTGGTGGAGAAATCGAAAAAATTATCACATATGAATTGCCTGAAGGCAGTGGAAGAACTATAGTTATAATAAAGAAAGTTTCGGCAACACCCGGCAAATATCCAAGAACATCCGCAAAAATTGCCAAGGAAAAGCTGTAAATATAGTTTATTACAAAGGTTAATGCGGAAAACTGCGATATAAAATAATGGTAATTTAAGTAAAAGAGTGCTAGTATAACATTACAAATGTTGTATTGGCACTTTTATTTGTATAGGAGGGAAAAAGATGACGGAATACTTGGAACAGGAAAAAGAAATAAACAAAGTGGTGGCAATTCCACTGGAATATATCTGTATTAACCCAAATCAGCCCAGACAAATTTTAAATCAGGATGATTTGCTCAGTCTTATGGCAAGCATAAAAGAAAATGGACTTTTGCAGCCTATTACAGTCAGAAAACTTTCGGAAAAATGTTATGAATTAATAGCAGGGGAAAGACGCAGCAGAGCTTGTTTGGCATTGGGATTTAAATATGTCCCGGCAATTATTGAAGATGTATCAAATCAGCAGTCTGCAGTATTGGCTCTTATTGAAAATGTTCAGAGAAAAGATTTGAATTTTTTTGAAGAGGCAAAAGCACTCAAAAATATAATGGAGCTTAAAAATATTAATCAACAGGAGCTTGGGGAACTTTTGGGCAAAACTCAAGGCTCGGTGGCAAATAAACTCAGACTTTTAAAATTAACACCTAGGTGTGAACAACTTATTATAAGTGGAAAACTGACAGAAAGACACGCCCGTGGAATACTTAAATTAAGTGAGGAAAAGTTAAGAATAAAAGCTATCAATCATATTATTAAATATAACTTAAATGTGGAACAAAGTGAGAAATATGTGAAAAAACTGATTTCAAAAAATCAATCTGAAATTACGGTAAAAGTAAATGATGTAAAAGTTTTTCAGAGTACATTAAATAATGCAGTTAATTTTATGAAGTCAGCAGGATTTGAAATAATTTCTCAACATCAGGAGGACGATGAATTTATAAACTATAATATAAAAATTTCAAAGAAAAAAAATTCTGCCAGTTAAGCTAAAAATAGAATATATA
>JAHHUB010000042.1 GCA_020024175.1 Oscillospiraceae bacterium
TCGTTAATCTTGCTCAAAAACGCGCTCAGACTCGCTCAGATGAAATCATTAAGGAAGCTCACGACAAGTCCGTTGCTATGATTGCAAAGGCAGATGAGGAAATTAAGCTTGAAAGAACAAAAGTTTTAAATGATGTTAAGAGTGAAATTTCTGATATGGCAGTTATGATTGCCCAAAAAGTTGTAGAAAAAGATATTAACTCCGCAGATCATGAAAAACTCATTGAGCAATTCATAGATGGTGTAGGTGATACAACATGGAAGGAATAATTGCTCAAAGATATGCAGTTTCTCTTTTTGAAGTTGCAAAAGAAGAACATATCCAAGATGAAATCTTGGATAATATAAAATTCCTTGAAGGTGTTTTCAAGGAAAACAATGACTTTTTCAGACTTATGAATATACCCACTGTTGCTAAGGAAGAAAAAATCCAACTTATCAATAATGTGTTTAACGGAAATATCAATATTTATGTTTTGAATTTTCTTAAAATATTGGCTGAAAAAGGCAGAACAAATTATTTTTTTGAAATAGCTTCTTATTTTAAAAAGCTATATAACAAAGAAAATAATATTAAAGAAGTGGTAGCTGTTACAGCTATTCCGCTAAATGAAAATCTAAAGTCAAAATTAATTAATAAGCTGCAGGAAATTACCGGCAAACGCATTATTATGCAAAATGAAATTGATGCGTCCATACTTGGCGGTGTTGTTCTTAAAATGGAAGACGACCAGTTTGACGGTTCCGTAAAAGGCAGACTGGATAAACTTAAATCAGTTTTATCCAGTCAGACAGCTTAGGAAAGTTGGTGAAAACCATGCAATTACGTCCGGAAGAAATAAGTGGATTGATTAAAGAACAAATCAAAAATTACCACAACAAAATTGAACTTAACGACGTGGGCACGGTTGTCGAAATAGGCGACGGTATTTCAAGAGTGCACGGCCTTGAAAAATGTATGGCAGGCGAACTTTTGGAATTCCCCGGAGAAGTTTACGCCATGGCTCTTAACCTGGATGAAGACAGTGTTGGTGCAGTTATGTTGGGTGATGAATCCAACATAAAGGAAGGCGATACAGTTAAGCGTACAGGCAAGGTTGTATCCGTTCCTGTAGGCGACGCACTTCTCGGCAGAGTTGTAAATGCTTTGGGTCATCCTATTGACGGCAAGGGCGAAATAACAGCTGAGGATTATCGTCCTATCGAATCCAATGCCCCCGGTATCATTGAAAGAAAATCCGTTTTTGAACCTCTTCAAACAGGAATTAAAGCTATTGACGCTATGATTCCTATTGGAAAGGGACAGCGTGAACTTATCATCGGCGACAGACAGACAGGTAAAACAAGTATTGCTGTTGATACTATTATTAACCAAAAAGGCAAAGATGTTATCTGTGTATATGTTGCAATCGGTCAAAAACGTTCCACTGTTGCAAGAGTTGTAAATGAACTGGAAAAGAACGGTGCTATGGAATACTCCATCGTTGTTTCCGCTACTGCATCAGAGCTTTCTCCTTTGCAGTATATTGCTCCATATTCCGGTGTTACAATGGCTGAATTTTTCATGCACAAGGGCAAACATGTTCTTATTGTATACGATGATTTGAGTAAGCATGCTGTAGCTTACCGTGCACTTTCTTTGCTTCTTAAACGCCCGCCGGGACGTGAAGCTTACCCAGGTGATGTATTCTACATTCACTCCAGATTGCTTGAAAGAGCTGCTAAACTTTCTGATGAACTTGGCGGTGGTTCCATTACTGCTTTGCCTATTATCGAAACACAGGCAGGAGACGTTGCAGCATACATTCCTACAAATGTTATTTCTATTACAGATGGTCAGATATTCCTTGAATCCGAACTCTTTAACTCAGGTGTAAGACCTGCTGTTAACCCCGGTATTTCTGTATCCCGTGTAGGCGGCAGTGCTCAGATTAAAGCTATGAAAAAAGTTGCGGGAAGCTTAAAACTCACATATTCTCAGTACAACGAGCTTAAATCGTTCTCCCAGTTCGGTTCCGATTTGGATGCTGATACAAAATCAAGACTTGCTCAAGGTGAAAGAGTTGTGGAAGTGCTTAAACAAGGCAAGTCCTCACCTCTTGATGTTGAAGATCAGATTATGATTTTGTATGCTGTAACACATAATATGCTTATGGATATTCCGGTTGAGGATATTTCCAGATTTGAAAGTGAAATGTTCTCATTTATGAACAACAATCATCCTGAAATAAAGGATACACTGAGAGAAACAAAGGTACTCAGTGACGAAATTGCCGAAAAACTTACAAATGCCATTAACGAATTTAAAACAATATTCGTTAAAACAAAATAAAACTTAGAGGAAGGAGTTAATTCATATGGCAGGAGCTAATATGAAAGATATACGACGCCGTATTAAAAGCGTCGAAAGCACCATGCAGATTACAAAAGCTATGGAGCTTGTCGCTTCCTCTAAGCTGAGAAAAGCAAAGGAAAGAGTTGAAAAAGCAAGACCTTTCTTTGATATTCTTTATAAATCAATGGTGGAAATTGCTTATTCCAACAAAGATTTTTCCTCTGTTTATACAAAAGAGCGTCCTATTGAAAAAGTTGGCATTATAGTTATTGCGGGAGACCGCGGTTTGGCAGGTGGATATAACGCAAATATTATGAAATTTGCCCTTGCCAAAGCTCAGGAAAAAGATACTCTTATTATTCCCATAGGTAAAAAAGTCAGTGAATTTTACTCTAAACGCGGTTTTGAAGTTTATAACACAGGTTTTGCAACAGTTGAAGAACTTGGTTTGGATGAAACCGCTGAAATAGCTCAAATGGCAGCAAACCTCTTTAAAACAGGTGAAATTGATGAGCTTTATATAGCTTATACTAAATTTATCTCTGTTTTAAGTCAGGAACCTCAAATGAGAAAAGTGCTTCCACTTAAATTCTATGACTTGGCTGATGACATGGATATTGACAGAAAATCCATGTCCACTACTGAATTTGAACCATCTGCAAATGATGTGTTTGAAAGAATAGTACCTCAGTATCTGGGCGGAGAAATCTATGGTTCTGTTGTTGAATCCTATGCATCTGAACAGGGTGCCAGAAGAACCGCTATGGAAAATGCCAGCGACAACGCTGATGCTATTATAGAGGATTTAAACCTTAAATTTAACAGAGCAAGACAGGCTGCCATTACACAGGAAATTACAGAAATTGTCAGCGGTGCTCAAGCCCTTCAGTAATTTATATTTTCCCGTGTTGGCAGTGGTTTTGTCACCAATATTATATAAGGAGAAATGCAGATGAACGAGCAAAATATTGGTACGGTCGTTACCATTGTAGGTCCCGTACTGGACATTAAATTTGCCGCAGGTAAACTGCCTAATCTGCTTAATGCCATTGAAATTGACAATAACGGCAAAAAACTAATTGCCGAAGTTGCACAGCATATAGGCGACGATATTGTCAGATGTGTTGCTATGAGCTCCACAGATGGCTTGATTAGAGGAACAAAGGCAATAGACACAGGCTCTCCTATCACAGTGCCTGTCGGTAATGAAACTTTGGGCAGAATATTCAATCTTTTGGGTGAAGCTGTTGATAACAAACCTACACCTGTAACAGAAGAAAGATGGCCCATTCACAGACCTGCTCCTTCTTTTGAAGAACAGCAGAGTGCAAGTGAAATTTTGGAAACTGGTATCAAGGTCGTTGACCTTATTGCACCTTACGTTAAGGGCGGTAAAATCGGTTTGTTCGGTGGTGCCGGTGTTGGTAAAACAGTTCTTATTCAGGAACTTATCCACAACATTGCCAAAGAACATGGTGGTTTGTCCGTATTTGCCGGTGTAGGTGAAAGAACTCGTGAAGGTAACGACCTTTACTACGAAATGATGGAATCCGGAGTTCTTAACAAGACTGCACTGGTTTACGGTCAGATGAATGAACCACCCGGAGCCAGAATGAGAGTTGCTTTGTCAGGTCTTACTATGGCAGAATACTTTAGAGATAGAGAAGGACAGGATGTACTTCTGTTTATTGATAACATATTCAGATTTACACAGGCAGGTTCTGAAGTTTCCGCACTTCTCGGACGTATGCCTTCCGCCGTTGGTTATCAGCCTACATTGGCTACAGAAATGGGAGCTTTGCAGGAAAGAATTACTTCCACAAAGAAAGGTTCTATTACATCTGTTCAAGCTGTTTATGTACCTGCCGATGACCTTACTGACCCGGCTCCTGCCACAACCTTTGCTCACCTTGACGCAAAGACAGTTTTGTCAAGACAAATCGCTTCACTGGGTATTTACCCCGCAGTTGACCCTCTTGACTCATCATCTACTATTCTGACACCTGAAATTGTAGGTGAAGAACACTACAAGGTTGCCAGAGCTGTTCAGACCATACTTCAAAGATATACCGAGCTTCAGGATATTATCGCTATTTTGGGTATGGACGAGCTTTCTGATGAAGATAAGCTGACAGTAAACAGAGCAAGAAAAATTCAGCGTTTCTTGTCTCAACCGTTCTCTGTTGCCGAAGCATTTACAGGCACACCCGGTAAATATGTTCCTATTAAAGAAACAATCAGAGGCTTTAAGGAAATTATTGAAGGTAAATATGATGATTTGCCTGAATCTGCTTTCCTTTTTGCCGGAACTATTGATGATGTTATAGAGAAGGCAAAGAAGGGAGAATAAGCTATGGCTGAATTTCACCTTCAAATTGTTACTCCGGAAGGATTAAAATACGATGGTAATGTTGAAAACATTATTCTTCGCACATTAAACGGCGATATTGGTATTTTAAAGGGACATATAGGTTATGTAACTGCTATTGACTCCGGTAAAGTTAAGATTAAAATTGATGGAAAAGATAAATTCGGAGCTGCAAGCGAAGGATTTATCAAAGTCGGAAAAGAAATCACCACATTGGTTTGCACTACTTTTGAGTGGGCTGATGAAATTGACACTGAAAGAGCTCAAAAAGCTCTTGATGGTGCTGAAAGCAAACTTGCTGAAGGCTCTGATGATAAAGAACACATTGCAATTTATAAAGCCCGCAAAAAACGTGCTAAAGTAAGACTTGCCGTAGCAGAAGAAAGAAACAAGTAAATTATAAAAATAAACAGCAGTATCCATATAAGTGAATGCTGCTGTTTTATATGTTATAAATTATTTTTAATTTAAAATTTATTAGGAGAAAATATGATGTCAAAACAAAACATTTATGATAACGAAATTTTTTTTAATGACTTTAAGAATATTCGTCAAAATAAAGTAAATTTTAATGATCTATTGGAAACCCCTGTAATTCTTTCAATGCTTCCAAATATAAGCGGGAAATCAGTGCTGGATATTGGCTGCGGTATGGGACCGCATGCAAAACAATACTCTGATTTAGGAGCAAAAAAAGTTTTAGGAATAGATATTTCAGAAAAAATGCTGAATTATGCCAAAGAAAATAACAGTGCAGATAATATAACATATAAAATAATTCCTATGGAGCATATAGAAAAAATTGACGAAAAATTTGATTTAATCACAAGTTCTCTTGTATTTGATTATATAGAGGATTTTGGGGCTTTAATGATAAAAATTTATAATCTCTTAACACCTAATGGATTATTGGTATTCAGCACTTCCCACCCTATGGCGACCGCTTATGACGGAACTTATCCAAGATTTACAAAAACTTCCTTGGGTGAAAGATTATATGCAAATTTAAATAATTATTTTATTGAGGGAAAAAGAGAAATCAAATGGGTAGTTGACAACTATGAGCTATATCACCGAACATTATCAAGTATGATTAATGACATTATTAAAGCAGGATTTAAAATTGAAGAATGTCAGGAATCCCTTGCCTCGGAAGAATTGAGAAAAAAAGAACCTGCTCAATTTGACGGAACTATTCATAGACCTGATTTTATTTTTTTCAGATGTAGTAAATCTTAAAAATTTAATCTGTATACACAATAAAAGGAGCATATTAAACTTAAATATTTCCCTATTATTTATAATTTACTTCTCATACTTATGGCAATATCTTTAATTTTGTCAGGATTATTGTCATAGTTTTTTAAAGCTTCAATTAACTCATCTTCTCTGCCCTCAAGATTATCATCATCAAAAATAAGTACATTCCAAAGTTCATGTAAAGCAGAATTAAGCTCATTATTTGTTGTATATTCCTTTGCAGCATAAATATCGGAAATTAGAACTCTTAAAATATCGTCATCATCATTTGATTTTAATTTCTCAATATTATCTATGGCAAAACTGATATATGTATTGCATCTCTGATTTTTGGAATTTATGTTTTGCTTATCACTGTAATATTTTCCTCCGATAAAACTAAGACACACAACAAAAATCAGTAATACTGTAATTAATGTTTTTTTCATTTTTAAAACCTCTCTTTATTTAAAAAACAGCAGTTAATATATTTCAACTGCTGTTTTATCATTTACTTAATAATTATTTTATTATCTTCAAAGGCTATACTAATTTTTTCAGGTGTAATTCCACCGTTTTCTACCAATTTCATGCAGATTGCATCTTCACATTCTTTTCTCACTATGCGACGAATAGCTCTTGCACCTGTTTTATCACCGAAAGCCTTATGTGCAATATAGCTGACAGCTTCATCACACCAAGTAAGTTCAGAACCTTTATCGCTAAGAGAAGTTTTAAATTCATTGAGGAGAATTTCAGTGATTTTCTTGTAATTATCTTCGTCCAAAGCACGGAATACCACAATTTCATCAACTCTGGCAAGAAATTCAGGGCGTAAAAATTCTTTTAAAGCACCCATAACTTTATCTTTATTTTGTCTTTCCGGCTGTTGATCAAAACCGAGAACATTTTCTCTTATATTGCTGCCAGCATTTGATGTCATAATAATCACAGTATTTTCAAAGGAAACTACTCTGCCATGGGCATCTGTAATTCTGCCTTCATCCAAAATCTGCAAAAGAATATTAAGTACATCGGGGTGAGCTTTTTCAATTTCATCAAAAAGCACTACAGAATAAGGACGACGACGAATTTTCTCAGTGAGCTGACCTGCTTCATCATAACCTACATATCCTGGAGGTGAACCCACAATTCTGGAAACCGAGTGTTTCTCCATAAATTCGGACATATCAAGTCTGATAAGTGGATCAGCATCATCAAAAAGCTCAGAAGAAAGAACCTTGGCAAGTTCGGTTTTACCAACGCCTGTAGGACCTACAAAAATAAAAGATGCAGGACGTTTCTTAGCACTTATGGACACTCTGGAACGCAGTACGGATTTTGCTACCAAATCAACAGCTTCATCCTGACCTATAACTTTTTCTTTAATTGTGTCGCCGATTTTAGCCACTTTGGTAAGTTCACTTGTTTTAATTTTTCCTGCGGGAATTCCTGTCCAAAGTTCAATAACTCTTGCCAAATCATCAACTGTAACTTCTCTGCCCAAAGCCTCTGTTTCAACTTGTTTAAGTTCATTGGTTACTTGCATTTTTTCTCCTCTGAGGTTTGCAAGTTTTTCATAATCACTGTCGTTTGTTCTTTCTCTTTCTTCTATTTCGTCGGTAAGAGTCTTTAACTTAGTATTAAGTTTATCAAATTCAGCCAGTTCCTTATTTGCCAAAGTGGAACATGAACAAGCTTCATCCAATAAATCTATTGCCTTATCCGGCAAATATCTGTCAGTAATATATCTTTCACTCAAAATAACTGTTTGAGCTGCAATTTCATCGCTTACTTTTACTCTGTGGTAATTTTCATAATATTTCTTAATGCCCTTAATAACCTTAATAGAATCAGCTATAGAGGGTTCATTTACCTTTACAGGCTGGAATCTTCTTTCCAAAGCTGCATCTTTTTCGATATTTTTTCTGTATTCAGTAAAAGTTGTAGCACCAATTACCTGAATTTCACCTCTGGAAAGAGCAGGTTTTAAAATATTAGCTGCATTCATAGAGCCTTCAGAATCTCCTGCACCTACAAGATTATGCACTTCATCTATAAAAAGAATTACATTTCCTTCTGCCTTAATATCTTCAATAAGACCTTTTACACGGCTTTCAAACTGACCTCTGAACTGAGTACCTGCCACCATGGCTGTTAAATCCAGCATATAAAGGCGTTTTTCAGCCAGTCTGGGTGGAACATTTCCCTCAGCCAGCTTTTGAGCAATTCCCTCTGCAATGGCTGTTTTACCTACACCGGGTTCACCGATTAAACAGGGGTTATTTTTAGAACGTCTGTTAAGTATTTGCATTACACGGTAGATTTCTTCTTCTCTGCCCACAATATTGTCAATTTCATTGTTTTCAGCTTTTAAAGTTAAATCTGTGCAATAACTGTCAAGATATTTTCTCTTTGTTTTTTTCTTGCCTTTGGTTTTATTTTTATTATCAGTATCAGTTTCTTCAACAGTTTCCTTAGCTGGTACTATTGAATCACCGCCGAACAAATTCTGCAAAAATGGGAAAGGTTGAGCACCACCCATTTCAAAGCCATTTTCATCGCCCATAATATCCATCATTTGTTCACTCATAGTATCTATATCTTCATCGGTTATTCCCATTTTATCTATAAGTTCTTTTACTTGGGGAATACCCAGTTCTTTGGCGCATTGAAGACAAAGTCCCTCATTTACGGTTTTACCGTTTTCAAGATGGCTCATAAATATAACAGCCATTCTTTTTTTACACCTGGAACACATCATTTCCATAATCTATTTCCTCCATTTATATCAAAACATTGTTTAATATACAAAACTATAAATATATTAAACCAATAGTATGAACTTGATATTAAAAAAATTATACATTTTAATTATATTGTACCAATTCTAATCATTACCGCCGTTTTTTAACTTAATAAATACAGGTATATAAAGTATGAAACATATAATTGTAAGAATAAGCAAAATAATAAGCAGTATAAAAGTAAAACTATCACTCATATCACTACATATAACAAGCATCAGCATTATAATATAAAACAGAACTGTATATACTTTTCCAAACCATCTGGAACCATCCAGTTTAATTTTCTTTTTCATCAGAAACACAGATGCTGCCATAATAGCCACATCTTTAATCATCAAAAGGGAGAATAAAACCCACATATGAGGTTTTTTTATACAAAAACATATACAAACTGCAAAAAGTGTCAGTTTATCTGCTACAGGATCTAAAACTTTTCCCAGTTGTGTAATCATATTATATTTTCTTGCAATATATCCGTCCAGCATATCACTTATACCAGATACAGCTAATATTACTGCTGCTATAAGAAAATCAGTTACACTTTCTGCTGTCAAAAATTTATATGAAAAAAGCGGTATCATTATAATTCTTATAATAGTTATAATGTTTGGAATATTCATTAATAAATCCTCCGAAATATATGATTGATACTTATTAAATCAGAATTTATATTCCAATAAATTTTCCCAGTGAAATAAGCACATTAAATATTTTAGTTTGAGATACACTTTCCAGCGATATAAAAGGCAAAGTATTGTTAGAAGCTTTTATAACAAACATAAGAATATTTCCCATAACATACATTACTATTGTACCTTTTAAAATCCCGAATATAAATCCGATAAATCCATCTAAAGAGCCTACTACCGGAACTTTCTTTACCAGTTTAAACACTGCGCAAATAATTTTTACAATAATTTGGCAAATAATAAAAATTATTATAAATAAAATTCCTCTTAAAGCCGCTTTTATTATAGGTGAAAGAAAAACCAATATAGTTTCGGAAATTGCTTCTGAATTTTGACTTATTATATTATTAAACTGAGCACTTACGCCTCCGGTTTCAAATTCCATCATATTTATCATATATTGAGGCAAAATATTCATCATTTCATATAATTTTTCTGCAATAATCTGATTGCTGTCCGAATTTGCCACAGCAGTAGATATAATCTCAAGTAATTTATTTTTCAGTATTACTTCATATCCAAATAATGCACCTGCTCTGCTTAATATTACTGCTGCCAAAAGAGAAACTACCCACCCGAAAAACGAAACCATGGATACAGCAAATCCCTTTTTAGCTGCAAAAAAAGCAAATAATAATACAATTAAAACAGTTAAAAAATCTATCATAAAAGCATTTAACATTAATTCACCCCTTTTTATTTTGCTTCTCTTTTTAAATTGTTTAATTTATAAATTTCATTATGTGTAGAATAATAAAAATGTTGTCCTATAACTAATGATTTTTTTACCCATGGAACATTTAATTTTTCAACTTCATTTCCTGTCAAATCAATAAATATAATTTCCTCTTCTGTAGTTATACAACTGCCTTTTTCATCAATCATAATATCAAGAATTTTTTTGTTGATTTTATTTTCCGATAAAACTTCAGCTTTATTATTAAGCTGAACTACAGTATATTCATCTTTTTTTCCATGTTCGGTAAATACCAAAACAGTATTTATACCTTCATCATAAAAATTGGACAATATTTTATTTTTAAATTCATACTTTCCTATTTGTCTGCCGGAATTGGTATAAGATTTTATGGATTTATCTGTAATCAGTGTAAGCTCATTGTTTTTTCTGTATCTTACACTAAGTGGATATTCCCCTTCAAAATCTATTTTCTTATAGTTTTGTGTATCAATTTTAAATAAATATAAACAGGAAACTTCTGAACCTTTTTCTGTATTAATTGCAGAAACAGCCAAATAATCCCCTTTTGGTGAAATGCTTATATCAGTTATT
>JAHHUB010000043.1 GCA_020024175.1 Oscillospiraceae bacterium
CATATTGCATAATTATTCATATCTTAAACAGTGCATATTTACGATTTTTTAAATATATGTGTAAAATATGAAATAATTTTTATTTTTTTCTAAATATTATATTGACTTTAACGATTTTTTCTGATATTATGAGTTTGTTCATATGAATATATTCGTAAAATAAGTTCTTATTTATATATAATGGTTTATAAATATAAGAATTTATGTATTTTTTTAAGGGGGTATATAAAAATGAAACTTATAAAAAATGGTGTGATATGGGATGGCTTAGGAAAAAAACCATATGCTGCCGATATTTTGATTGAAAACGGAATGATTAAAAAAATAGCTCCCAATATTAAAAATGATAATGCTGAAGTTATTGATGTACAAGGATGTATGGTTCTTCCCGGATTTATAGATTCACTTAATATCTATGGTTGCAGAGGACCGGGTTGGGACTCAAATGATATTTCAGAATTATCCGATCCAGTTCTTCCTAATATGAATATAGTATTTTCATTTGATCAAGATGGTATGAACTTCCAAGAAGTTTATAAATATGGTGTTACTGCCAGTGGCATTTGTCCCTCTCCTTCAAATGTGCTGGCAGGATATGCCGGAGTATTTTACTGCTATGGTCATCATCCTTACAAAATGCTTTTAAAAGAGAAAGCAGCACAAATTGCCTCTGTTACGGAGGCAACAAAAAAACCTTATGGTTCAAAAAATAAAATGCCAATGACCAGAATGGGTTCATTTTCCTTACTTGTTGAAATTTTGAGAAAAGCTTTAAACTACAACCCGGAAAAAGGTTATGATGCAAAATTAGACGCTCTTATTCCGGTTTTAGAAGGAAAGATACCACTGTTTGTAAATTGTGCAACAAAATCAGAAATGAAAGGCGTTTTACACGCTATGAAGGAATTTGAAAATATCAAACTTGTTCTTACAGGTGCTTTTGCTTTGGATAATTCCTTTGAAGAGGTAAAATCAGGTAAAGTTCCCGTTATTATGGGAGATGTAACAGATGCATTTTCTCCATACAGCGAAATTGTGGATTTTAAGGTAATTAAAGAAATGCTGGATAATAATGCTGTAATATCGTGTTCTTCATGTGGAGATCAATTTGCTTCAGGAAAAGAATCTTTATTATGGAATGCAATTCAGTGGTACAAAAACGGAATAGATGCCAACAATGTGTTAAAAGCAATTACAAGCACTCCTGCAAAACTTTTGGGTGTGGATAATCTTACAGGTTCTTTGGAAGAAGGAAAGAGAGCAGACCTTTCCGTATGGAGTGAAAATCCTATTTGTACATATCGTGCTTCTCTGAAAGCAGTCTATATTCAAGGTGAAAATCTTTTAGAAAAGGAGAGATATCACTCATGTTGGTAATAAAAAATGCTGAAATTTTTACATCAGCCGGAAAAATATATAAAAAAGGCGATATTATCATAGAAAACGAAAAGATAAGTAAAATAGGAGAAAATTTGGATATACCATATGGTGCAAAAGTTATAGATGCAGAAGGGTTTTCGGTTACACCTGGATTTGTTGATGCTCACAGTCATGTGGGAACATTTAAAAATGGGGATCAGGATGCCAATGAAATGACTAAAAATGCAACTCCCGAAGTTGAAGTTTTATATGGAATTGATACTGAATCAAAAGCTTTTGACAGAATTATTAAATCGGGAATTACAACTTCTGCAATAGCTCCAGGAAGCGGAAATGTTATCGGCGGTTTGGTATGTGCAGTAAAATCTTACGGGGATTCCATTGAAGATATGTGCATAAAAAATCCGGTGGCATTAAAGATGGCTCTGGGTGGAAATCCAAAAGGTGTTTACGGAAAACGCAATCAAATGCCAATGACCAGAATGGGAATAGCAGAAGTTATTCGTGAAAATTATATTAAAGCACAGGAATATATGAAGAAAAAAGAAAATGGCGAAGAAGTGGAATTTGACTCAGGAATGGAAAATATATGCAGAGTTTTACGCCATGAAATACCAATGAAAGTTCATTGTGAGCAATTTGATATGCTTACTACAATTAGAATAGCAGATGAATTTGATGTTTCATTTACACTGGATCATGCTTGGGGTGCCAGCGATTATTATGATGATATTTCTAATTCAAAGCATATTAAAGGTGTCATCTTTGGACCTATCGGGGTTTATTTAACTCCGGGAGAGTGCGGAAAAGTTGATATAGACAGCTTGATTGAGCTTGATAAAAGAGGAGTTTGCTGTGCAATAATGACGGATGGACCTGTTATGAATCCTGATTTAATATTAAATCAGGCAGGGGAAGTGGTACGCTTTGGAATGTGTCAAGAAAGAGCATTGGAATTAATAACAATAAATGCTGCCAAAATATTGGATTTGGATAATAGAATCGGTTCGATTGAAGAAGGAAAAGATGCGGATATTGTTATTTTTAAAGGCAGTCCTGCAGTTGATACAAATGCACATCCAATATGCACAATTATAAACGGAAAAATCGTTTACCAAAAAGATGATTTAAAAATAATCTAAATATATGTAGAAAGGCAGAAAGTCTGCTGAAATATAATTTATTTAAAATAGGAGGTAAATTTTATGAAAAAGCAAAAACTATTAGCGTTAGCAACAGCAACTATTTTATTATTGTCTGCGTGTGGTCAGAATAATACTGGTCCAGGAACCACTTCAAATCCAACTTCCGACAATTCAGTAAGTTCCTCCCAAAATGAAAAAGAGTATACAGGAGTAAAAGAATATCGCAGTTGGACAACAAGTATGTCAACTTTTAATCCTCAGATGTATACCAATTCTAAAAGTTTTGCTAATTTAGGCAGTTTTGTAGCTATGGTTGCAGATAAAGATGGAGGAAATACTTTACAGTTTGTTCCACATCATGCAGCAGAACTTCCTACCACAGATGATAATGGCACAACATGGCATATTAAACTCCGTGAAGATTTGAAATGGTCCGATGGTACACCTCTTAATGCCAAAACATATGAGTACACAATGAAAATGCTTATTGACCCTAAATTGGTTAATAAAAATGCTACATATATGTTTGATACCTGTATTGTAAAAAATGCCAAAGAATATTTCAGCGGCCAATGCCAATGGGAAGATGTAGGTGTTAAACTTATAAATGATTATGAATTGGAAATAACAATGCAGTATCCGGCAACACAATTAGATTTTTATACAACAATTTGTTCTTTGATTTGGCCGGTACAGGAAGAGTTGTATGAAAAATGTATGAATGCAGATCGCACAAGTACAACATATGGTACTTCTCTTGAAACAACACCTTCTGCAGGTCCATTTATACTGACAGAATGGATTACAGATGGTCATGATAAGTTTGTAAGAGATGACAATGATCCACTGGTTAAGGAAGGCTATGTTAAAATGGACAGTATGACACGTCGTTACATAAGCCAGAATGCAACAAGAGCAGAAATGTTTTTTAAAGGTGAATTGGACAACCATTCTCTTACAGGTGATGATTATATCAAGTATAAGAATGATCCAAGATCTCACAATACAATTTCTCCTAATGTTTGGGGTTATTTTGTAAATGGTGCATCAAAAAATAAGATTATGCAGAATAAAGATTTCAGAAATGCTTTGTATTTTGCTACTCCTCGTGAAAGAATATGTGAAGATGTTTACAAACTGTATCCGGCAGCTCCTTATATTGTTGCCTCCGGTATTTATGTAGGTGATCCTATTTCTGGCGGTGAATATTTCCGAGATACAAAGGAAGCTAAAGCTAATACCGAAAAGTATGCGACAAATCCCGAAAAAGCCAAAGAACTTTTTGATAAGGCTTATGAAGCAAACGGAAATACACCTGTATCCATTGAATACATATATTTTGAAGGTCAGGAAGATCAAAAGCGTCAGGCTGAAATTCTTCAGGAAACATTTGAAAATCTATTTGGAAAAGATCGTTTCACCATGAAACTTCGTGCTATGCCTCCATCATCTGCTTATGATGTATACAGAAGCGGAGATTATGATATGGGACTTGGTGTAAGATTGGCAAATGTATTTAATCCATGGGCTACAATGAATGTATGGACATCTTCTTATGCTGACAAATACATCACAGGTTTTCAAAGTGATGAATTTGATAAACTTCAATTTGACTGTGTTTACGGTGATATGGTAAATGATGTTGAAGCTAAAATTAAAGCTTTGGCTAGAATGGAAGATCTTCTTCTTGATTATGGTTGTTTTGTACCGGTTATGCAAAATGATAATACCATTATGTATAGCGACCGTATATCTTTGCCAACAGAGCAGTATTTACCAATGATCGGTTATTCCGAAAAGCAGTATGATATAACAGCACCGTAACAGTTATCTTAAATTTATTAACTCGAAAGGAGAATTAACTTGCTCCGATATATAGCAAAACGTGTGTTTGCCATGGTGCTTACATTATTTATTATTATAAGTTTAAGTTTCTTTGCAATCCGTCTGATCCCCGGTGATGTTGCCGGGGAAAATGCGGCTCCTGAAATTAAAGCTGCCATGGAAGCAAGATATCATTTGGACAAAAGTTTGGGAGAACAGTATGGTATTTTTATAAAGAATTTTTTGTCATTTGATTTTGGTGAATCAATGACATTGTATCCACGTCGTCCTGTATTTACAATTATCAAAGATAAGATACCTCTTACACTTATGCTTAATATATTTTCTTTGATACTTACTGTGCCAATAGGACTTATATGTGGGGTTGCGGCAGCATTAAAGAAAAATACCTTGATTGACCATGTAATTTCCGCAATGGTAGTATTTAATGTATCTGTTCCTGCATTTGTATTTGCATCACTTTTACAGTATATATTTTCTTATAAACTGGATTGGTTTCCCTTTCTCTTAAATCTTGATCCTCATTTTTCTTTTTCAAAGTTTGCGTCTATGATTTTACCCATATTAGCTTTGTCATTTGGTGGCATAGCTACAATTACAAGATATATGCGAGCAGAACTTTTTGAAGCACTTAACTCTGAATATATGCTGCTTTCAAAATCAAAAGGTCTTTCTAAAGTGCAGTCTACAGTAAGACACGCTATAAGAAACTCATTCATACCGCTTTGTAATGTAATTATTCCTATGTTTATGAGTCTTTTGGGTGGTTCAATGGTAGTTGAAAATATATTTGGAATACCGGGTATTGGTTCTTTGACAGCTGCCTCTATTCAAACTTCCGATTATTATTTAACTATTGCTGTTTTGTTCTTTTATTCTATTATAGGACTTTTATCCATGCTTTTGGTTGACCTTTCGTATGGTATTGTTGACCCAAGAATCAGAATAGGAGGAGGTAAGTCTCGTGAGTAAAAAATTGCAGAAATTAGAGGTTCCGGAACCATTAGATGCAGAAAAAATCTCTCAAGAATCTATACCTGCCGAGATGTTTGAATCTGTTTCTGAACAGACAATATTTGACCAAAATATTGAGGGAGAAGCCATAGGATTTTTCAAAGATGCATATTTGCGTTTTAAAAAGAATGAAGCGGCAATTTGTGCCGGATGGATTATACTTTTTGTCGTACTTATGGCAATTTTTGCACCAATGTTAAGCCCCTATCATTTTAGAGAACAGCATACTAAATTCGGAACACTGCCACCGCGGATTCCTATATTAGAAAATATCGGAATTGCCGATGGATGCACCAAAATGGATCTTTTTGAAGCTGATTTGGTTGATTTCGGTGATGCTGTAAAAAAGATTGAAAAAGAATACATATGGAATTATAAAGGTAAAGAAATTAAAAAAGTAATTGCAGTAATAGATATGTATGAATATGTAGGAGCAAAAGATCATTACTTTATTTTTGGAACTGATAATATAGGAAGAGATTTATTTGTACGCCTTTGGAGGGGCACAAGAATTTCTTTGCTTATAGGTTTTGTATCTGTTTTAATTAACTGCTGTATAGGTGTAACATATGGAGCTATTTCGGGATACTATGGCGGAAAAGTTGATATGATTATGCAGCGGTTTGCAGAAATTTTAGGCGGTATTCCATTTTTGGTTATGTCAATACTGTTTATAATGGTATTGGGTGCTGGAGTTTCATCATTTATACTGGTTCTTATTATAACAGGTTGGATAGGAATGAGCAGAATGATAAGAGCTCAGTTTTACAGATATAAAGATTATGAATATGTAATGGCATCACGCACTATGGGAGCAAAAGACAGTGCACTTATTTTCCGGCATATTCTTCCCAATGCAATAGGACCTATTATTACTCAGGCTACATTTGCAGTACCTTCTGCTATATTTTCTGAATCATTCCTTTCATATCTTGGTTTGGGAATTCAGGCACCGGAACCTTCAATAGGTGTGCTTTTGGCAGAAGGACAACGGGTTCTTACATCAAGTCCCCATCTTACTTTATTTCCAGCTCTTGTTGTTTCGGTATTAATGCTTGCATTTAATATGTTTGGAAACGGATTAAGAGATGCTTTTGATCCCAAAATGAGAGGATTGTAATTTTAAGGAGGATATAAAAATGTCTACAATAAAACAATATTTTACAGTTGGTTCTTCTACAAATGCACAATGGATTGATGAAGATAGTTTTGTATATCTTAGTACAGACAGTGGTGTTAATCAAATCTGGAAAAAAACTCTTTCTACAGGGGAAGTAAAACAGCTTACTTTTTTCAGTGAAAGAGTATGGAGTTTGCATACTGCAAATTCAGGTATTTTCTTTACCATGGATTTGGGAGGCAATGAACAGGAGCAAATTCATTATATCCCAAAAGGAGAAATCGAATCGGTAAATCTCACCCATAATAATGAGGCAAGATACCAATTCGGAGGGGTAAAACCTGACGGAAAAACCGTAATTTTTGCCTGCAACGCAAGATGCCCTAAAAATTTTGATATATGTAAGCTAAACTGTGAAACCGGAAAACAGGAAATTATTTTGGAAAACAGTGACAGTTATAATACGCCCGCTTGTTTATCCCCCAATGGAAAATATCTGCTTTACAATAAACTGAAAGGTCAGTCAGATAATTGTCTTTGGATTATTGATACAGAAAGCGGTGTTTCCAAAAATATTGATCCTAATGCTTATGAAGCTCAATATACTAATCCAGAATGGAAACATGATAACAGCGGATTTTATTTCCTCACCGATAAAAACAGTGAATACAAATATTTGGCTTATTATAATTTAGCTGACAGCTCAATTACAAAAATTTATGAGGAAAATTGGGATTTGGAAGATGTATCACTGAGTAAAGATGATAAATATTTAGCTATTAAAATAAACAGAGATGGTTATTCCGAACTGGAAGTTTATAATACTGTTTCTGAATCTTTTGAAAATATTCCCTCACTTCCAAAAGGAGTTATGGCATATTACAAAACCAGTTGGGCACCTGAAAGTCATCGTATGTTGGTTACACTTACAAGCGGAAAACGCCCTCAGGATATTTGGATGATAGATATTGACAATGACAAAGTAGAAAGAGTTACTTTTACAAATTTAGGAGAAATAGATAAAGACAGTTTAACAGAACCTGTATTATGCCATTTTAAATCATTTGATGGTTTGGAAGTGCCATACTGGCTTTATAAAGGTAAAAATACAGCACATTCAAAAGCAGTAGTTATTGATGTACATGGTGGACCTGAAGCTCAGGAACGCCCAATGTTTACTCCGTTTATTCAATATCTTCTGAGTGAAGGACTTACAGTAGTAGCTCCGAATGTAAGAGGATCTACCGGATACGGAAAGAAATATCATCATTTAGATGATATAGAAAAACGTTTGGATAGTGTAAAAGATGCAGCTTGTTTGGCAGAACATTTGGAAAAAGAAAATATTGCTGACAAAGGTCGTATAGCAGTAATGGGAGCAAGTTATGGAGGATATATGACACTTTCCTGTGTAACAAGATACCCTGATTTATGGGCAGCGGGAGTTGATTCAGTGGGAATGTCAAATTTAGAAACATTCCTTGAAAATACCGCTGATTATCGCAGAGCTCATCGTGAAAGTGAATATGGAAGTTTAGAGCATCACCGTGATATACTCAGAAAAGTATCACCTATACATAAGGTAGAAGATATTACTGCACCACTTATGGTTATTCATGGTTCTAATGACCCAAGAGTTCCGGTGGAAGAAGCTGAACAGATAGTGGAAAATCTAAGAAGTCGAAATGTGCCTGTTGAATATCTTTTATATACAGATGAAGGTCATGGAATTTCAAAACGTAAAAATCAATTTGATTGCTATCCGAAAGTTGCAGCATTTTTAAAGAAGCACCTTAAGATAGACTAATCCGTAAAGGAGGAAATGGATTTGGATAAAATACTGGAAGTAAAAAATCTTCATATCCATTTTAACGCTTTTGCCGGTCAGGTAAAAGCTATCAGAGGTGTTAATTTTCACCTAAACAGAGGCGAAACACTGGCTATTGTAGGAGAATCAGGCTCAGGAAAATCGGTAACAACTAAAGCTATTACAAGAATTTTGCCCGAAAATGCTGTAATTGACAGCGGAGAAATTTGGTATGAGGGACAAAATCTGCTTGATATGAGTGATAAAGAATTTACCAAAATAAGAGGTAATGATATAAGTTTAATATTCCAGGATCCTCTTTCTGCATTGGATCCTGTTATGAAAATAGGTAAACAAATAACAGAAACACTGGTTATTAAACAAAAAATGTCATATGAACAAGCTAAAAAACGAGCATTGGAACTTATGGATGCAGTAGGAATTCCAGAACCGCAAAAAAGATTTAATGAGTATCCCTTTCAGTTTTCAGGTGGTATGCGTCAAAGAATAGTTATTGCAATAGCTTTAGCTTGCAATCCCAAACTTTTAATATGTGATGAACCAACAACTGCTTTGGATGTAACAATTCAATCTCAGATTTTGGAACTTATAAAGAAGATTCAAAAAGAACATAATTTATCAGTTATATTTATAACCCATGATTTGGGTGTTGTTGCAAATATGTCAGATCGTGTTTATGTAATGTATGCCGGTAAAATTGTGGAAGAAGGAACAGTTCAAGATATTTTTTATGAACCAAGGCATCCTTATACATGGAGTCTTTTGGCATCTATGCCCAATTTGGATACTAATGGTGATGATAAACTTATGGTTATTCCCGGAACACCTCCCAATATGCTTTACCCGCCAAAAGGTGATGCTTTTGCCGCCAGAAACAGATATGCCATGAAAATTGACTATCTCAGAGAGCCGCCAATGTTTAAAATATCTGATACACATTATGCTGCTACATGGTTACTTCATCCCAATGCTCCCAAAATGGAAATTCCTGATTATCTTCAGGAAAGAATAAAACAACAGCTGGAGGAGGCAAAAAATTATAATGGATAACAATGAACCTATTTTGGAAATAAAACACCTTTGTAAATATTTTTACCAGGGAAAAATTCCGTCAAAAGCTGTTGATGATGTAAACTTTAAAATTTATAAAGGGGAAACATTTGGTTTGGTAGGAGAATCAGGATGTGGAAAAACTACTACCGGAAGAACCATAATACGCCTTTATAAACCTACTTCCGGAGAAGTTTGGTTTAATGGAAAAAGGATTGATGGCAAATTAAATAAAAAAGAAACAAAAGATGTTACAAGTAAAATGCAAATGATTTTCCAGGATCCTGTTGCTTCACTTAATCCGCGTATGACAGTTGAAGAAATTATTTCAGAAGGAGCAAAAATAAATGGGGTTTTCAGTTCTAATGAAGAATTAAAACAAAATGTACATAAAATGCTTAGATTAGTAGGACTTACCGCAGAGCATGCTACAAGATACCCCCATGAATTTTCAGGTGGTCAACGTCAAAGAATTTGTATTGCAAGAGCACTTATAACTAATCCGGATTTGGTTATTGCAGATGAACCTATTTCAGCTCTGGATGTTTCTATTCAAGCACAGGTACTTAATCTGCTTAACGATTTAAGAAAGGAATTGGGACTTACAATATTATTTATTGCTCATGATCTTTCTGTTGTTAAATATTTTTCTGAACGTGTAGGAGTTATGCATAAGGGAAGAATAGTAGAATTAGCTCCATCAGGAATTTTATATAAAAATCCTGTTCATCCTTATACCCGTTCTTTGTTATCTGCAATTCCAATACCTAATCCTTTGCTTGAAAAGAAACGTGTTCGTTTTGAATATGACCCATCAATTCATAATTATAATGAAAACAATGTTCCTAGAATGATTGAAGTAGAACCAGAACATTTTGTTTATATGTCAGACAGTGAATATAATACATATTTAGGAGAAAGATAAAATGAAAATCCGGCTATTAAAACAAGAATTTTTCAAAAATTCTGTATGTATGGTAATTTTAACAATAGTACTTGTTATATACTATTATAATGTAAATAATATATATTATGATTTACTTTATTTTTTAAAGTTAAATTTGAATTTTTTCTAACATCTTCTTTATATATACTTACTGCATCATCTAAATTAAAGAAGTAAACTATTGAATCCTCCTTTAGACATGATCTATTTATCCTTCCTAAAAACTGCTCTTCACTATCTAATATAGATGAATCTTTAAATCCAATATCCATATCTATATCTACTCCAGCTTCTATGACTTGAGTTGCA
>JAHHUB010000044.1 GCA_020024175.1 Oscillospiraceae bacterium
GTTAATATACTAATAATTATACTCAAAAATTTTTATAATTTTATATGAATAAATATGTAGAAACTTTGCTATTAATGTATTAATATAAAATATAAACACTGTGCTATTGATATAAAAAAAATAATGTGGTAAAATAGAATATTATATGTATAATAATTTCATAAAGGACAGCAAATTATTGAAATATCATATGTTAAAGTGAAAATACTGCATGGAGGGTGAATGATGAACAATTCCGAAACCAAAGAAACAATAGCGGTTATTTTCGGCGGGGCCAACAGTGAACATGAAGTATCACGACGAAGTGTAACCAGTATACTTGAAAATATAAATCGGGAAAAATACAATATAGTTATGGTGGGAATCACCAAAGAAGGCAAATGGTATTATTACAACGGAAAAGTTGAAGATATAGTAAACGGAGACTGGGAAAAATCCCAGGAAAAATATCCTGCAATAATTTCCCCAGACACATCTCATCATGGACTTCTTATTTTAAAAGAAAACAGTTGGGAAATAAAAAAAATAGATGTAATTTTTCCGGTTATGCATGGAAAAAATGCAGAGGATGGTACAATTCAGGGACTTTTTGAAATTGCTGGCATACCATATGTGGGCTGTGGTGTAGGAGCTTCCTCCAACTGCATGGATAAGGAATATACTCATATTCTTTTGGAAAGCGGCGGAGTAAAAACCGCAAAGTGGGCAGTGGCAAAGAAAAAGGATTTGGAAAATTTTGATGAAACCGAAAAATTTATGGCTGAAAAACTTCGTTATCCCATGTTTGTAAAACCTGCCAATGCAGGTTCATCGGTGGGAGTAAGCAAGGCGAAAAATAAGGAAGAACTGAAAAAAGCCATTGAAAATGCTCTTATTCATGATAAAAAAGTTATTGTGGAAGAATTTATAAAGGGAAAAGAAATTGAATGTGCAGTTATGGGAAATGATGAACCCTTTGCACCTGCTACAGGAGAACTGGAAATACGATCCGAATTTTATGATTATGAATCAAAATACATAAATGACAGCACAAGTATTCATATTCCTGCCAGAATTTCTGAGGAGGACTCTTTAAGAATAAGAGAAACTGCTGTAAAAGCCTATAAGATTTTAGGTTGTCAGGGACTTACCAGAGTGGACTTTTTCCTTTGTGATGATGGAAAAATTATTCTGCTGGAACCTAATACCATGCCGGGATTTACATCTATAAGTATGTATCCTAAACTTATTATGCAAAGTGGTATGAGTTATTCCGATATAATTGATAAACTTATTTTCTTGGCTAAAGAAAGATAGAAAGCAGGTACTTAATTTGAAAAAAGACGCAAAAATAAGCATACGGGGCAGACAGACAGTGGACGGCGAATCGGAAGTTGTGGAAGTTTTTACCCAGGGAAGTTTTTATAAAAAAAATGATGTTTACTATATAGTTTACGAATCTAATGAAGATACAGTATTTAAAGGCACAACTACAACTGTAAAAATCGAAAAAAATAAAGTTGTAATGCTGAGATCAGCACCCACTGAATCACAGCTCATAATTGAAAAAAGCAATCGTCATTTGTGCAGTTACAATACAGGCTATGGCAATGTTATGATAGGTATAAACGGCAGTAAAATTGATGTTGATTTAAACGAAAAAGGCGGAAGAGTCAGATTTAAATATACGATTGATGTAAATTCCGCACTGTTAAGTTCACATGAAGTAAGTATATTTGTGGAGGAATGTTAAAATGGCTAATTTAATAGAAAAAGCAAAACATGAAATAAAAGAAATAATTGAAAATGCAGCAGCAAAAGCTCAGGCTGAAAATGCTTTGCCAGCAGGAGAAATGCAGAAGTTTGTAGTGGAAGTTCCTTCTGATACGACTCATGGGGATTTTGCCTCCAATGTGGCTATGGCAAATGCAAAAACTTTTAGATTGCCGCCAAGAAAAATTGCCGAAGTTATTGTACAAAACTTTAATTTAGAAAACACATACTTTGAAAAAGCTGAAATTGCAGGCCCCGGATTTATTAACTTCTTTTTAAAGGATAGTTGGTTCTCTGATGTAATTAAAAGTGCCTGTGAAGAAGGTGCCGATTATGGTAAATCAGATTTTGGCAATGGTAAAAAAGTAATGGTTGAATTTGTTTCAGCTAACCCCACAGGTCCCATGCATATGGGAAATGCCAGAGGCGGTGCTATTGGTGATGTACTTGCAGAAGCTATGAACTGGGCAGGATATAAGGTTCAGAGAGAATTTTATATAAACGATGCCGGCAACCAGATTGCTAAATTCGGTATATCTTTGGAAGCAAGATATTTGCAGATTTACAAAGGTGATGAAATTGAATTCCCTGAAGACGGCTACCATGGTGATGACATCAAAGAAAGAGCACAGGGATTTGCTGACATTCATGGCGATAAATTTGTAAATGTTTCCGAAGAAGAAAGAAGAAAAGCTTTGGTAGATTATGCTTTGCCTCTTAATATTGCCAAGCTTAAAACAGACCTTTCCGCATACAGAATAGAATTTGATGAATGGTTCCCCGAAAGCACACTTCATGCAAGCGGAGCTGTTATGGCAGTAGTTGATTTGATGAGAGAAAAAGGCTATGCTTATGAAAAAGATGGTGCAGTATGGTATGCTGCCACTAAATTCGGTGCTGAAAAGGACGAAGTTTTGGTAAGAGCAAATGGTTTCCCAACTTATTTTGCCGCAGATATTGCATATCACTATAATAAATTTGCAATAAGAGGATTTGACAAATGTATTGATGTATGGGGTGCAGACCACCATGGCCATGTTGCAAGACTTAAAGGAGCACTCAATGCCACAGGAGTGGACGGAAATAATCTTGATATTGTACTTATGCAGCTTGTAAACCTCATTCAAGACGGTGTTCCTGTAAAAATGAGCAAGAGAAGTGGCAAGGCTATTCAGTTGGCAGACCTTATCGAAGAAATCCCGATTGATGCTGCAAGATTTTTCTTTACTATGAGAGAAGCAAATTCCACTTTGGATTTTGACCTTGATTTGGCTGTGGAAGAATCTTCCAAAAACCCTGTTTACTATGTTCAGTATGCTCATGCAAGAATTTGCAGCATTTTAAACAACCTGAAAGCAGAAGGAATAAATACGGACAACATTTCCCAAGTAGATTCAAAACTTCTTACCACACCTGAAGAAAAAGAGCTTATCAGAATTATTGCAGCTATGCCTGACGAAATTATTTCTGTTGCCAAAACTTATGATACAGCAGCTCTTCCTCACTATGTGATGGATGTTGCTACTGCATTTCACAAATTCTATGGTGCCTGCAAAGTAAGAACAGAGGACGAAAAACTTATGAATGCAAGAATTGCTCTTTGCAATGCAGCTAGAAATGTTATTAAGAACATTCTCACCATGCTTAAAGTTTCTGCTCCCGAAAAAATGTAGCAAAACCCAATCATTGCGATAAACATAGTCTGAAAATCTTAACTTATTACAAAATACAAACATATCCAAAACAAAATAAACCCCACCATATTAGATTTTACTGTTTTTTTATAATTGGTAATTTAATATAGTGGGGATATTTTTTAAAGGATTATAAGGACAATGACTTGTTAAACCAAGGATTTTGATATATAATGAATATGTATTCTTGATGTTGGAGGGGAAAAATTTGAACATTACTTATGACAGATTTTTTAAAAGCCTGAAAAATAAAAAAGTTACTTTTATAGGTCTTGGAGTAAGCCATAAAGAACTTATTGGGAAATTTCTGCACTATGGTGCTCATATAACTGTTTGCGACAGAAGAACTATGAAAGAACTGGGGGATTTGGGAAAAGAAATTGCCCAAAAAGGGGTTAAACTTTGTTTGGGTGAAAATTATCTTGATAATTTGGACGGAGATATTATTATGAGAACTCCCGGACTTAATTATAACAATGAAAATTTAGTTAAAGCCAGAAAAAAAGGTTGTGTTATAACCAGTGAAACTGAATTGTTCTTTGACTTTTGTCCGGCTCATGTAATAGCTATTACAGGTTCTGACGGAAAAACCACTACTGCCACTATTGCGGCAAAATTTCTTGAAAAAGAAGGTTATAAAGTTCATTTGGGTGGAAATATCGGAAAACCCTTGCTTTATCGCATAGAAGAAATTAAACCTGAGGACTATGTGGTAATAGAGCTTTCCAGTTTTCAGCTTATGAGTATGAGAAAATCTGCCGATACAGCACTTATTACCAATATAAGCCCCAATCATTTGGATATGCACAATTCAATGGAAGAATATATACAGGCAAAATACAATCTTATTTATCATCAAAATGCTTTTGGAACAGCAGTATTAAATGCTGACAATATTTTATCCGCTGACGCTGAAAAATTTGCCAGAGGAAATGTGCTTAAATTTTCTGTAAAAAATAAAGTCGAAAAGGGAACATACCTTAAAGACAATCAAATTATACTTGCAGAGGATGGAGAGGAAATCCCGGTTTTGGACATTGACAGAATCAAAATTCCGGGAATGCACAATGTAGAAAATTATATGGCAGCAATCTGCATTACAAAGGGACTTGTAACTGCTAAAACTATAGGTGAAGTAGCTGAAGAATTTGGAGGCGTTGAACACAGATTTGAATTTGTCCGTGAAGTGGAAGGTGTTAAATACTATAATGATACTATGGCAACCACACCTACTAGTGCCATTGCAGGCATAAGCAGTTCCGAAAATAAAATGATAATGATAGCAGGCGGACATGATAAGAATCTCTCTTTTGACGAACTGGCAAAAAAAATAAATGAAAAAGTCAGAGTGCTTATTCTTATGGGAGAAACTTCTGAAAGAATTGAAAATGCAGTTTTAAGTGCATCTAATTTTAAGTCTGCCGAAATTATAATAGAACATGCGGAAAATATGGAAGAAGCAGTTAAAATTGCAAAAAAACACGCTGTATGGGGTGAAATTGTAGCTCTTTGCCCTGCCTGTTCCAGTTTTGACAAATATAAAAACTTTGCAGAGCGTGGAAATCACTTTAAAAATATAGTAAATGCACTATAAAATAAAAAAATAATTATGAATGAGAGGTCAGAAAAATGGACATTAAAAAAGTTCTTATTGAGTTTACACAGTTAAACGGAACATCTGGAATGGAAGAAAACGCCGCTGAATACGGCATAAAAGCTCTTTCCAAATATGGAAAGGTTCAAAAAACACCGCTGAAAAGCATTATCTGCACAGTAAAAGAACCGGAAGAAGGCAAGCCTCATTTGATGCTGGAAGCTCATATGGACGAAATCGGACTTATTATCACTCATATTGATGACAAAGGATTCCTTAAAGTAGGTCAGGTGGGCGGTATTGACAGAAACTCTGTATTGGGTGCACCTGTTACTGTACATACACAATCAGGGGACATTAAAGCAGTTGTATGTTGCCAGCCTCCTCATCTCACAGATGATCACAGCAAACTCCCCACTATTGATGAAATCAGCATTGACACAGGTCTTCCCAAAGAAGAAGTTGAAAAGAAAATTAAACTTGGTGACAGAATTACTTTTGACTGTGAACCTGCAATGCTTTTAAACAATACAATCACCTGTAAAGCTCAGGATGACAGATCATGCTGTGTAATTTTGCTCAGAGCTTTGGAACTTTTGGAAAATGAAAAATATGACTGCGGACTTTCTGTTGTATTCTCCTCCATGGAAGAAGTAGGCGGACAGGGTGCTAAAACTGCCGCATATATTGTAAATCCTACTCATGCTATTGCCTGTGATGTATCTTTTGCTTATACACCTGATGTTAAACCTCATCAAGTGGGTAAATTAGGTGAAGGCGGTATGGTTGGATATGCTTCAATACTAAACGATGAAATGTCAAACAAACTTATGGAAATCGGCAAAGAAAAGAATATTCCATGTCAGGCAGAACCTATGGGCGGCGGCGGAACAGGTACAGACGCAGATGGTATTGCCGTTACCAGAAACGGTGTTAAAACTGCTCTTATTTCTTTGCCTCAGAAATATATGCACACAATTATTGAAACAATTTCATTGGACGATATTGAAAACACAGCCAAACTTATTGCTGAATATGTAAAAACACTTAGATAGAGGAGAGGGATTTATAATGATAGAAACAGTTAAAGAATTAAGCCTTTTAAACGGTGTTTCCGGCAAGGAGGATGCTGTAAGAGAAGCTATTATCAAAAAAATCGAAGGCAAATGCCAATACCATGTGGATAATTTGGGAAGTATTGTTGTATTTAAAAAAGGTAAAAAAACTCCTAAAAATAAAGTTTTGCTCACAGCTCATATGGATGAAGTAGGTTTTATTGTAACTCATATTGAAGATAACGGATATATTCGTTTTTCCTCTTGTGGCAGCATTGATCCCAGAGTTGTAGTTTCCAGAACAGTAAAAGTGGGAAAAGATGAAAGAGTAGGTGTTATTGGTACAAAGGCTCTTCATATGAAAACCGCTGAAGAAAGAGGAAAAACTTACGAAATTAAGGATTTATACATAGACATCGGTGCAAAAGACAAAGAAGAAGCCGAAAAACATGTAAAACTTGGGGACAGAGCTGTATTCAGAACCGAATTTACAGAATATGGCGACGGATTTGTCAGATGTAAGGCTTTGGACGACAGAGCAGGCTGTGCAATCCTCATTGACCTTATTGAGAATTATGATGAGTATGATATGAACTATGCATTTACTGTACAGGAAGAAACAGGCTGTACAGGTGCTTTGTGTGTAGCTAATGCAGTACATCCCGATATTGCAGTTGTGGTTGAAACAACTACAGCAGGAGATACTCCCGGAACTTCTGATGATAAAGTTTCATGCAAACTTAAACATGGTCCTGTTATTTATTTTAAGGATAAAACCACAATTTATAATAATGAGCTTTACAATCTTATTATGGATAAAGCTGAAAAATGGAAAATTCCTCATCAAAGCAAAAACACTATTACAGGCACCAATGAAGCAAGAGTTATGCAGGTATCCGGCGGCGGAATTAAGGTTGCAGCTATATCCACACCATGCAGATACCTTCATTCTGCGTCCTGTACAATGACAAAGGAAGATTTTGAAAACACACATAAGCTTATCAAAAAACTTCTTCCCGAATTTTGTGAAATGTAATGATAAAATTAATGACAGAAATTACCGAAGCAGAAATGGCATATGAATTTGACCCTGTTTTGGGAGCCAGAATTTATACTCTATATAACTGCTATGGAAATGATTATCCTTTCACCAGACTTTGGGTTTGTTACAACGAAAATAAAGAAATTACAGCTTGTATAAGCATAATGAGCGGAGTGGCAACTATTGCCGCTTCCGCTCAGTGTGATTTTGAGGAATTAGCATTGTTTTTCGGCAAAGACAGCACTGTAGATGTGTTTGAGATTGATGAAGAAACAGGTAAAATATTTAATAACTATTTAAACTATAATTTTACCAAAAGACCTATTATGAAGTTTTTTGGTAATTTTGAGTATGATGGCTCTAAATGTTCCATTTACACTGATGTGTTGAAATTCTCTTTTAAAATATTGAAAAACAGCGACCCTGAATTTAAAGATATTGATTTTATCTCCTGGTTTTATGATATACATAAACGCTGTAAAAATCAGCTTTGTCAGATTTTTGCGGTAAAATATAACGGAAAATGGGTGTCTACAGGAGGATATTATATTTCAAGTCCCATAAGTGTGGTAATAGGGGGTATAGCTACAGAGCCAGATTACAGAAAAATGGGTTTTGCATCGGAATTGGTAAAAAAACTCACCCATATAATATTGGAGCAGAAAAAAGACCCTTTTCTGATAGCAGCTAAAGAAGATTTGACGAGATTTTATGAAAAGCTGGGATATAGGCGTGTCAGTGATGAAATGTGCATAGAAGTTCCGTCAGATAAAATAAATTAAAAGAAAAATCCTTGGAGGAAAAATGTATAACAAGTTTTTTAAAATAGATGAACAAATTATAAAAGCCGCAGAAAAAGCGGAGGAAAATTCAAAGGAAATTTTTAAAGAGATTGACAGAATAGCTGAGCACAATACATATAAAGTGCTGAAAGCTTTTGCAGATAAAAAAGTAAGTGAATCTTATTTTGTAGGTACAACAGGCTATGGTTATGGTGATCGGGGCAGAGATATGCTTGATGAAATCATGGCTCAGCTTATGGGAGCGGAAGATGCTATTATAAGACATAGTTTTGCATCAGGCACTCATGCCATTGCCACTATGCTTTTTGGTGTTTTGCGTCCGGGTGATACTATGGTCAGCATTACAGGTACACCTTATGATACACTTCATGGTGTAATAGGACTTACCAAGGAAAAAGGAAAAGGTTCTTTAAAAGATTTTGGAATAAATTACAGGGAACTTCCGCTTTTGGCTGACGGTTCAGTTGATATGGAAGGAATACCTAATGCCATTAAAGGTGCAAAAATGGCATATATTCAGCGTTCCAGAGGTTATAGTTTAAGACCTTCTTTGACAGTTGAAGTGATAGAACAAATCTGTAAAAAAATCCGCTCTGTAGATAAGGATATAATTATCGCTGTTGATAACTGCTATGGTGAATTTGTACAGGAAAAAGAACCCTGTGAAGTTGGAGCTGATTTGGTTGTTGGATCTCTTATTAAAAACCCGGGGGGCGGTATTGCCAAAACAGGGGGATATATAGCGGGAAAAGCTGATTTAATTGAACTTTGTGCCTGTCGTGTTACCACTTCCAGCACAGGAAGAGAAATTGGCTGTTCTTTGGGTGAAAACCGTAATATGTATATGGGATTATTTTTTGCACCAACAGTTGTTGCCTCAGCAGTAAAGACTGCAGTTCTTACAGCGTCAATGTTTAAAGATTTTGGATTTAAAGTTACTCCGGAACCTGATGAAAAACGGGGTGATATAATTGAAGCTGTAATTTTAGGAGATGAAGAAAAACTGGTTGCATTCTGTCAAGGTGTACAAAAAGGAGCGCCTGTTGATTCCTTTGTTGTACCGGAGGCATGGGATATGCCGGGTTATGACAGCAAGGTTATTATGGCAGCAGGAGCATTTACAGGCGGAGCTTCCATTGAACTTTCCGCTGATGCACCTATCCGAGAACCATTTGCCGCATGGCTGCAAGGCGGACTTAATTATCCGTCAGGAAAAATCGGTGTAATGCTGGCAGCTCAGTCCATGTTTGAAAGAGGACTTATTAATCCTAAAAATTAAAATAAGACAAAAGGACAGAATATTATGAAAATAGAAAAAATCATAACAGACAGACTTGTTATCAGAGAATTTACTTCTAATGATGCAGAATTTGCTTTTTCAATATGGAATAATCCCTAAACAGGGGAATATCTTCCCGACCCTACTGATATAAACCCGGAAGAAAAACAAAAACTTTTAAAACAATATGAAACTTTGGGAGAG
The DNA here is from genome assembly GCA_020024175.1 of Oscillospiraceae bacterium. Classification (GTDB taxonomy): domain Bacteria; phylum Bacillota; class Clostridia; order Oscillospirales; family Ruminococcaceae; genus JAHHUA01. The sequence continues at coordinate 9,424 of JAHHUB010000044.1, forward strand.
GATGACCAGTGTTGTTATCTTATTTCCGAAGATAAAATTACAGGTGAAAGAATAGGCACTTGCAGTTTTATGGCAGATAAAAATAATGTTTATGATTTGGCTTATTGTGTTGATAAAAAACACTGGGGAAAGGGTTATGCCACAGAAACAGCAAAAGCTCTTATAAATTATGCCAAGGCTCACAGTGGAGAAAAAGCCACAATTTGGGTAAATAAGAGAAATGCTGCTTCCAACAAAGTGGCTCAAAAATGCGGAGGAGTTCCGGTTAAGGAGAGTTCCTATATAAAAAGAGGCACCGATCAGCGTTATGAAGATGTAATGTATGAAATAGTACTCTAATAAAAAGTTTTACAGGGAGAATAACAGAAATGAAGATAATTTTTTTACATGGATTAGGACAGACAGCACAGGACTGGAATGAAGTGGTAAAACAGATTCCCCGTTTTGATACAGATTGTTTGAAGCTTTTTTCAGCAAATAAAAATGATATTACTTATTTGAGTATTCTCTCTGAACTTGAGAAAAAGTATGAAGATACTACAGAGCCTTTTGTACTATGCGGGATTTCTTTGGGAGCAATTCTTGCACTGGATTATACAATTCGCCATAAAGACAAAGTATCCTCACTGATTTTAATAGGTGTACAATACAAAGTACCAAGTTTGATTATTGATTTTCAGAATTTTATTTTCCGCTGTATGCCGCAGAAAGCCTTTAAAAATATGGGGATATCAAAAAACAGCATGATAAAACTGTCTCATTCCATGCGTTCATTGGATTTTACACCAAAGCTAAAGGAAATTACTTGTCCGGTTACAATTATCTGCGGTGAAAAAGATTATGCAAACAAAAAGGCATCCATACAGCTAAATGCACAGCTGTCCAAATCGAAATTATATATTATACCAAATGCAGGACATGAAGTTAATAAATCCGCCCCCAATGAGATTGCTGCTATTCTCACAAATGAAAACAGTTGATGCGAAAAGATTATCAGAATGTAAGAGTACCAAAATTCACAAAAAATCAGCCATTGCAGAAATTATTTCTGCAATGGCTGATTTTATTTGTAGTTGTAAATTTTTAAAAAGAGTATATTTTTATAAAATATAAATTATTCCATAAACTTTTGTTTTTGCATTGAA
>JAHHUB010000045.1 GCA_020024175.1 Oscillospiraceae bacterium
GTAAAAATAGAACTTGGTAAAGAACATGTTATTTTTAATATGGATACTTGCTGTTTGGTTTCAAGACTTTTGGAAGGGGATTTTCTTAATTATAAGCAATGTGTGCCAAATGATTATGGTACAAAAGTGGAAATTTCAACTAAAGAATTTATAAATACCATTGAGAGAACATCTCTCATAATTTATGACAGAATTAAAAGTCCTGTAAAACTGGAATTTCAAAAGGACAAAATATCTGTAACCTGTACCACATCTCTGGGAAAATCCTATGATGAAATCCCCTGTGATTTGGAAGGAAAAGAAATGGAAATAGGTTTTAACAGCAGATTTTTGCTGGATGTTATGAAATCATCGGAAAAAGATAAAGTAATACTTAAATTAAATAACAGCACATCTCCAATGTGTGTAACTCCGGTGGATTCAGATGAATTTTTATTCCTTGTTTTGCCCACAAGACTTTAATTAAAAAAGAGGCGAAAATTTATGCAAAAAGAAATATTTTATATAGAACCTCCCTTTATTAAACTTGACAGTTTTCTTAAATTCTGCGGAATTGCGGAAACAGGAGGCCATGCTAAAGAAATAGTTTTGGAAGGAGCCTGTAAAGTAAACGGAGAAGTTTGTATGCAAAGAGGAAAAAAACTTACCGACGGTGATACTGTGGAAATTGATGATTATTTATTAGAGGTTAAATTCGTTGAAAATAAATGATATAACCATTAAGAATTTCAGAAATATTTCTTATGAAAAAATAACCCCCTGCAAAACTGTCAATATTATATATGGGGACAATGCTCAGGGAAAAACAAATATAATAGAAGCAATATGGCTTTTTACCGGAGATAAAAGTTTTAGATGTTCCCAGGACAGCAGTATGATAAAAATAGATTCAGATAAAGCAACTGAGCTTAATATGAAATTTGCTGCCAGAAAACAAAAAATGTCAGCTCAGATAATTTTAAGCCCACAGAAAAAATTTGTTTTTAACCATGTAAAATTAAAAAGCAGAACAGATTTATCAGGAGAGTTTTACAGTGTGATTTTTTCTCCTTCTCATTTGAGCCTTATAAAAAACGGTCCTGATGAGAGAAGAAAATTTATCGACCAGACAATTTGTCAGCTAAAACCGAAATATATAACAGTACAGCATGATTTTCAGAGGGTTTTGTATCAGAGAAACAGTCTTTTGAGAGAAATTCAGAAAAATCCCATGCTCAGCGACACTTTAGATGTTTGGGATTATCATTTGGCAAGACTCAGCTCCACAATATTTAAAACCAGATATACTTATTTGGAAAAATTAAAAAGTCATGCTGTGGAATTTTATAAAGGGATTTCCTCAGGGAAAGAAATGTTAGATATTAATTATTCTTCAAAATTCATAAATGATAAGGGAAAAATATTTGATACAGAAAGCATACTTAAAATAATAAAAGAAAACCGTCATGAGGATATTTTATCAGGAACATCAAATTATGGAGCGCACAGAGATGATATTGACTTTATTTTGGATGGGCAGCAGGCAAAACAGTTTGCCTCTCAGGGGCAGCAAAGAAGTATTGTACTGGCTTTAAAATTGGCAGAATGTGAAATGATAAAAGCTACCTCAGATGAAGAACCTGTTGTGCTTTTAGATGATGTTATGAGTGAACTTGATGAAAGCCGAAGAAATTATCTTCTAAACAAAATGGGAGAAAGACAGGTTTTCATCACATGCTGTGATAAATCTCAGTTTGAGAAAATCTCAAAAGGAAAAGCATTTGAAATAAAAGACGGAAAAATTATAAAAGAAAGTTTTTGGTAATGGTGAATTAAATATGTATCTTCATTTAGGCTCAGATGTGGTGGTAAATACAAAAGACATTATAGGAATTTTTGATATGGATAATACTTCCATTGGAAAAGCTACAAAAAAATATCTGGCTGACTGTGAAAAAGCACATATTGTAAAAACAGTCAGTTATGAAATTCCTAAATCTTTTATTGTATGCGAAAATGACAAAAAAGAATTAAGTGTATATATTTCTCAGCTTTCTCCTATTACTCTAGCTAAAAGAGCAGAGCACAGTATTGAAAAAATCAAAGATGAAAGTTAATAAATAAATTTTGGTTAAATAAAATCCTAAAAACAGGAGTGTGTATGACATTGACAAATAATAACGGAGGACAAAATTATGACGGCAATCAAATCCAGGTTTTGGAAGGACTTGAAGCTGTAAGAAAAAGACCGGGTATGTACATAGGTTCCACCGGTCCCAGAGGACTGCATCATCTTGTCTATGAAATAGTGGATAACTCCATAGATGAAGTTTTAGCGGGCTTTTGCAGTGAGATAAAAGTGGATATACTTCCCGGAAATATAATAAAGGTACAGGATAACGGTCGTGGTATTCCGGTAGGAATACAGCCAAAGCTGGGTATACCTGCGGTAACTGTTGTATTTACTGTACTTCATGCCGGAGGTAAATTCGGCGGCGGAGGATATAAAGTTTCCGGAGGTCTACACGGAGTGGGTGCATCAGTAGTAAATGCCCTTTCCGAATGGCTGGAAGTAGAAATCTGTGACGGAAAACACAGATATTATCAGAGATTTGAGCGTGGAAAAATTTGTGAGGATCTTAAAATCATTGGAGATACGGATACTACAGGAACTCAGGTTGTGTTTAAACCCGACGCTGAAATATTTGAAGATGTTGTTTATGATTACGAAATTTTGCTCACCAGACTTCGTGAAGAAGCCTTTTTAAATGCGGGAGTTAAAATTATTCTCAGCGATTTAAGACAGGAAGAACCAAAAGTTTCAAAACTTCACTATGAAGGCGGTATTAAAAGCTTTGTTGAATATATTCACAAGAAAAAAGGACTGGAATGTCTTCACAGTGATGTAATTCATGTAAAAACCGATGGTGAAGGCAGTACCGCAGAAATAGCCTTGCAGTATAATGACAGCTATAATGAACTTATTTTGTCATTTGCAAACAATGTAAATACTACAGAAGGTGGTACTCACGAAGTTGGATTTAAATCCGCTCTCACCCGTGTTATGAATGACTACGCAAAAAAATACAATCTTATTAAAGAGGGAGATAAGAATTTAAGCGGTGAAGATGTAAGAGAAGGTTTAACAGCTGTAATTTCCGTAAAACTTACTGATGCACAGTTTGAAGGTCAGACAAAAACAAAACTCGGAAATACCGAAATACGCTCTCTGGTTGACTCCATGGTTTATGAAAAACTAACTAATTACCTGGAAGAAAACCCCACTGTAGCAAGAGCAATTATAGACAAATCTCTCACTGCTTCCAGAGCAAGAGAAGCAGCAAGAAAAGCAAGAGAACTCACAAGAAGAAAATCAGCTTTGGAATCCGCATCACTTCCCGGAAAGCTTGCAGATTGCCGTGAAAAAGATGCCTCCAAAACAGAAATTTACATCGTGGAAGGAGATTCTGCGGGAGGTTCCGCAAAAATGGGACGGGACAGCAATATTCAGGCTATTTTACCTCTTTGGGGAAAAATGCTGAATGTAGAAAAAGCCAGACTTGACAAAGTTTACGGAAACGAAAAATTAACTCCTATTGTAACAGCTTTGGGCTGTGGATTGGGAGAAGATTTTAATATAGAAAAACTTCGCTATGGCAAAGTAATTATTATGGCCGATGCAGATGTGGACGGTTCACATATCAGAACATTGCTGCTCACATTTTTCTTTAGATTTATGCGCCCACTGGTAGAACAGGGACATATTTATATTGCACAGCCGCCATTATTTAAAGTTACCAAAGGTAAACAAGTCAGATATGCATTTACACCTCAGGACAGAGATGGATATATCAGAGAACTTGACCCGGAAGGAAACGGCAAGGTTGAAGTTTACAGATATAAGGGTCTTGGTGAAATGGACCCGGATCAGCTTTGGGAAACCACTATGAACCCAGAAGACAGAACTATACTCAGAGTAGAACTTGAAGATGCTATGAAAGCAGACGAAATCTTTACAATACTTATGGGAGATAAAGTACAGCCTCGCCGTGAGTTTATTGAAGAAAATGCCAAGTATGCTGAAAATATAGATATATAGTAAAAAAGGGTTGAAATTATGGAAAACAAAAATACAAATAACAATAAAGAACCAATATTCAACTTAAAGTATAGAATTTCTGAAGAAGAATATCTATATTATAATCATCTTTATGCTTCCGAGGAGTTTAGAGGCAAAAGAAAAAAGGCAAACCGTACAGGGATAATGGAACTTGTAATAGGAATAGCTCTTATACTTGTAGTATTATTTACTGAATTCGGAAAACAAAATAAAGGTTTGTTCAGTATAGTGGCAGCTATGGGAATAGGTCTTGGCACTTACAGTCTGTTATTTTACAAAGTGATTTTCCCAAAATCTCTTACTAAATCAGCTAAGGGATATTATCAGAAAAGTAAATATCTCACCAATGAAATAGAGCTTAATTTTTATAATAACCGTTTGGAAGAAAAATCAGTTGAAACTGAAAATACCTACAAATGGCATGAAATTGAAAGCTTTGCAAAAAGTGAAAAACTTTATTTTATAACTATAAAAGGAAAAAGAAGCATCTTAATTCCTAAAAATGCTTTGGGTGATGACAAATATATTTTGGAAGAATTCTTTGAAACTTTGGCTGAAAAGTATGGAAAAGAATACAAAGAGTGGAAAGAATAGTATTAAATACATATAGTATTGTAATATGACTATGGAAAAGGTGATAATATGAATAATGACGGCACAAAAGTCATAAATGTGGATATTGGAAATGAAATGAAAAAAAGTTTCATTGAATATTCCATGTCTGTTATTGTGGACAGAGCTTTGCCCGATGTCAGAGATGGTTTAAAGCCTGTTCACAGAAGAATACTTTACACAATGCATGAAGCGGGACTTACTCCCGAAAAAAAATACTTAAAGTGCGCCGCTACCGTCGGTGATGTTTTGGGTAAATATCATCCTCATGGGGACGCATCAGTATATGATGCCATGGTTAGAATGGCTCAGGATTTTTCTCTTCGCTATCCTTTGGTAGATGGTCATGGTAACTTCGGTTCTGTAGATGGCGACCCTGCGGCTGCTTACCGTTATACAGAAGCTAAAATGAGCAAAATTTCACAGAGTTTACTGACAGATATAGACAAGGAAACAGTAAATTTTGTTCCTAACTATGATGACAGATTAAAAGAACCTGTAGTTTTGCCTTCCCGTTTTCCAAACCTTTTGGCAAATGGTTCCACAGGTATTGCAGTAGGTATGGCTACCAATATTCCTCCTCATAACTTAAATGAAGTTATTGATGCTGTATGTGCACTTATTGATAACCCTGATGCCACACTTGATGAAATTATGGAATATATCAAAGGCCCAGACTTCCCAACAGGAGGCACAATTATGGGCAGAAGCGGCATAAGAGCAGCTTACGGCACAGGACGCGGCAAGGTTATTTTGAGAGCTAAGGCTGAAATAGAAGAATTTAAACCAGGCAGAGAACATATTATTGTAACTGAAATTCCCTATATGGTAAATAAGGCAAGACTTATTGAAAATATTGCCAATCTTGTTAAAGATAAACGAATAGATCAAATCAGCAGTATCAGAGATGAATCCAGCCGTAAGGGTATGAGAATTGTCATTGAACTTAAAAGGGAAGCCAATGCACAGGTTGTATTAAATCAGCTATACAGATATACTCAAATGCAGGAAACTGTAGGTATTATTCAATTAGCTTTGGTAGATGGTGAACCTAAAATTCTTACACTCAAAGAAATTTTGCAGCAGTATATTAAATTCCAAGAGGAAATTATACACCGCAGAACTGAATTTGAACTTAAAAAAGCAAAAGCCAGACAACATATTTTGGAAGGTTTAAAAATTGCCATTGACAATATGGACGAAGTGCTGTCAATTTTGAGAAATTCTAAAGACGGCAACAGCGGTAAACAGGCTTTGATTGACAGATTCGGACTTACAGATGTACAAGCTCAGTCAATTACTCAAATGCGTTTTATACAACTTACAGGACTTGAAAGACTGAAAATAGAAGAAGAATATGTACAAATTACCAAGGCTGTAGAAGAATATGAAGGTATTTTAAGAGATGAGCAAAAAGTTTTGGAAATTATCAAAGCGGAAATTACAGAAATCAAAAAGAAATATGGCGATGAAAGAAGAACCGATATTCAGTCTGTAAGCGGTGAAGTAGATATTGAAGACCTTATTCCTGTTGAAGACTGTGTAGTTACTCTCACCAGATACGGCTATATCAAGCGTCAGGCTATTGATACATACAAAACCCAACGCAGAGGCGGCCGTGGTATTTCCGGTATGCAGCGCCGTGATGAGGATTTTGTTCAGGAACTTTTTGTCTGTAAAACTCATGATTATGTTATGTTCTTTACCTCAAAGGGAAGAGTTTTCCGTCTGAAATGCTATGAAATTGCAGAAAGTTCCAGAACTTCAAAAGGTACCAATATAATAAACCTTCTTCAGCTAGAACAAGGTGAAACTGTAACTTCTGTAATTAAGATAAAAGATTTGGATGATGATGATAAATATCTTGTTATGATAACCAAGGAAGGGGTTATAAAAAGAACCGAACTTTCTGCATATAAAAATGTCAGAAAATCAGGTCTTATTGCTATTAACCTTGATGAAAATGATGAGCTTACATGGGTTAAGCTTTCTGATGGGAACAGTGATATTATAGTTGCCACTAAAAAAGGTGTGGCTATCAGATTTAATGAAAATGATGCCAGACCTTTGGGAAGAACTGCCAGAGGTGTTAAATCTATCAGCCTTGACAAAGATGATGTAGTTGTAGGAATGGCTGTAGTTAAGGATGGGGACAAAATTTTGACTGTTTCCGAAAACGGTAAAGGAAGAAGAACAGATGTCAGCGAATATCGCCAACAGACCAGAGGCGGAAAAGGTGTCAAAAACTACTATACCGATAAAAACGGAGATGTAGCAGGAGTTGCAGTTGTTTCTGAGGAACATGATGTTATCTTAATCAGCGATGATGGAATTATTATCAGAATTCCCGCGGAGGAAATTGCCGAACAATCCCGTTACGGCAGTGGTGTAATTGTTATGAGACTTGCAGAAAACAGCAAGGTGGTAACATTGTCCGCCGCACCTAAGGAAGATGATGAAGAAAATCCCGACATCGAAGAAACAGAGGAAATTTCTGAAAACTCAAATATGGAAGAATAATTGTTATATAAATAAAAATCCGTTTTCACATTTTGTGAGAACGGATTTTTTGGTTTGTATTTAACTTTCAATATTAAAATCATATGGAAATTATATAAAATATTCATTAGGTCTGCTTTCGGAAAGTTTTTTGGTAAATTCTTCTGAAAAAGCTATGTAGTTTTCTTCATTCATATTTTTAGCACCTGTGGGGCAATTTCTGATACATCTGAAACAAGAAATACAAAGTTCATTGTCAATTTTAGAAACATCATCATAATCTATTGCCTGCATTGGGCAGTTTGCAGCACATAATTTACAATCTACACAGGAAGAAGTATCTGTAAGAGGTCTGAAATTTCCGCCTGTACCGCCTTTTTCAATACTTTCATATTCCGGATCTCCCGGTACAAGAGGAATGGAAAAGTCATAACGATTCAGTTTGTCAACAATTTTTTCGCCAAAATGTTTGTTTTCTTCAAAATCCTTATCATTGGGACGGTTTACTTCGATTTGTCCGAAAGTATGTCTGCCAACTACAGCACCATATCCAACAGGAATAAATCCCTGAGAAATAGCCATATCGGACATTTCAATTAACGTGTTGTCATAATGGCGATTTCCATAACTTGCAATAATAACACATGGTGTAATTTCACCTGTAAATTTCTTAAATCTTTCTTTAGCTTCCTTTAAAATTTTTCCGCCATAAACAGGAGCAGAAAAAATAACAACATCTCCTATTCCGAATTTTTGAGGAGTAGGCTGCTTGTTGGCTACTGTAATGTCAATTTCTGTAATATCATCAGAAATTGCTTTTGCTACAGAAAGAGCGGATTTTTTTGAATTTCCGGTTGGGGAAAAATATATTGCATATACTTTTTTTCTCATAATTTTCTCCTTTTCAATTTTAAATTATTGTTTGCACCATAAGTTATAAGATTTAAAAATACAGTTAAAAGGGATATTTGCTTTTATGCAAATATCCCTGATTATGTTTGAAATTAATTAAAAAAATTAAAATTTCATTAGTCCTGGTTTTTAATTTCTTCTTCATCTTCAGAAGATGATTCTTCCTTTGTTTCAGTTTCTTCGGAAGGAATTTCTTCATCTGCACAATCGATGTCTTCATCTTCTTTGCATTCTTCATTTACATCAGTTGCAACATATTCAAAATCATCGAAATCGTCAAAATCATCCAGGGAATCGCAGTCATCACAGCATGAACATGACAATTTTTTCTTAATATAAGGTAATGCAGCTAATAAAGCAGCACCTGCAGCAATAATAAGAGCCAGAACAGCTATAAATTTTCCGTTTTTCATAATAAAATCCTCCTTTAAAGTATATTATATTCTTTTATTCAATTATAATACAATTATTTTAAAATAACAATACTTTTTTATAAATGTTTATAAAATTACATTATTTTAAAATCAGTGATGTACCTGTCATTTCAAAAGGTTTAGGCATGTTTAATATATCCAATATAGTTGGGGCAATATCAGCTAAAACCCCTCCCGATCTTAATTTGCAGGGGTTGTTGTATACAATAAAAGGTACAGGATTTGTGGTGTGCTGAGTAAATGGTGAACCATCCTCCCATTCCATAATATCAGCATTTCCGTGGTCTGCGGTAATAATAGCTTTCCCAGCCACTTTGTCAATGGAATTAAGCAGTTTGTTAAGGCAGCTATCCACAGCTTCCACAGCTTTTATTGTGGCTGAAAGTACTCCGGTGTGTCCCACCATATCACAGTTGGCATAGTTTAAGATAACTACATCATATTTTCCGCTTTCAATAGCCTGAGTAACTTTTTCTGTAACTTCATAAGCACTCATTTCGGGTTTTAAGTCATAAGTAGCTACATCAGGAGATTTTACCAAAATTCTGTCCTCATTTTTGTATTCGGTTTCTTCCCCGCCATTAAAGAAAAATGTAACATGAGCATATTTTTCCGTTTCTGCTATACGAAGTTGAGTTTTTCCGTTTACAGAAAGATATTCTCCCAAAGTGTTTTTTAAAGTTTCAGGTCTAAAAGCTATGTTTATACCTTTAAAATCCGCATCATATTCGGTCATAGATACAAAGTTTATATTTAGTTTGCCTTTTTCTCTTTTAAAACCGTCAAAATTATCCTGTGTCAAAGCAGATGTGATTTCTCTGGCTCTGTCAGGGCGGAAATTATAAAAAATCACACTGTCAAAATCTTTGATAGGCTGAAAACCTTCAATTCCTGTAGGAACAATAAATTCATCAGTAATATTTTCTCTGTAGGATTTTTCTATAATAGAAACAGCATTTTTATCTGTTTTACCTTTGCCGTTTACTATTAAATCATAGACTTTTTGAAGTCTGTCCCAGCGTTTATCTCTGTCCATAGCATAGTATCTGCCTGAAATAGTTGCAATTTTTCCAACACCGATTTCAGATATTTTATTTTCCAATTCTTTAATAAAATTAATTCCTGAAGTAGGAGAAACATCTCTTCCATCAGTAAAAACATGAATATAAACCTTGTCCACATTCTTAGCTTTGGCAAATTTTAAAAGTCCGTATAAATGTTCAATATGGCTGTGAACTCCGCCATCTGACAAAAGTCCCATTATATGCAGAGCTTTATTATTTTGAGTGGCATTTTCCATGGCGGAAAGTAAAGCTTCATTTTGAAAAAAGTCACCATCATTTATGCTTTTTGTGATACGGGTCAGACTTTGATAGACAATTCTTCCGGCTCCTATATTGGTGTGCCCTACTTCTGAGTTTCCCATTTGCCCGTCAGGAAGCCCTACATCCAATCCTGATGCTCCGATACAGGTTTTCGGACAGGTTTCCAAGAGTTTTTTTATAGTGGGAATTTCGGCATTGGCAATGGCATTATATGGACGATTTTCCCCTATTCCGAATCCATCCAATATTACAAGTGCAAGTGTGTTTTTCATTTTAAATATCTCCAGTCAATAGCACTGATAGTGCAAATTTATGTGTTTTACATACTGTCATTTTGGCTATAATTTTTGTATGACAGTAATCAGTTTTTCTGTTTTTGCTTTATAACAGCAAAATTAAAATGTATGTAAAAATAAAACAAGCAGAAAAAAATTCAGCTATCAGAAAAACTACCCTGCTGACACAGGCTCCTGCATTATCTTTTTTGATTTTGCAGGAGCCTGTGTGAGTTTTATTTTACTATATTATTTGAAATTTTAAGAATTTCTGTGATTGCATCAGCTTTTAAAGCTGCTCCACCGATTAGACTTCCGTCAATGTATGGCATTAAAAGAAGTT
>JAHHUB010000046.1 GCA_020024175.1 Oscillospiraceae bacterium
TACGGTACAGCCCAAAACGGAACTGTACCGTATTTTTTAAGAAACTTCCTTATGGGGTGTAGCCTTTAGTATGCGGTGTATTTTTTAGCAATAAATTTTTTATAAACAAAACTTTACAGTTATGAATTTGTTACAGTGCAGCTTTTAAAAATAAGTCTGCCATCTTTTTCACGCTTCATGGAAACTTTTACTATATTATCAGTGGTTTTAACATATTCCTGAATTTCCTCCGGTGAAAACTCCTTTTCTGATCCCCATGTGGATATACCCATCATACCGTCAAAAAGATACACTATTTCAGCCTCCACATTTCCGTCTGTTTCCTTATAGCTTTTTACATATGGCAATACATTGTAGCCGCCCCCTGAATGAGGAGGTGTAATTATACCCTCATCCGGGAAATAACTGTATGGTGATATATTTTCCTGTATTTTTTTCATATCAAGTTCAAAATCATCACCAAAAATAATCTTTGCGGTTTGTTTGACATGGTCAGCAATCCAGAACATATCTTCTCTTATACCTGTTTTTTCAGATACGGAGTCAGCTATTGGCATAAGTTTTGGAACATAGCTGTTATATTCATTATCAGCATAGGATTTATCTGTGTAATAAGGTCTGGTATTACATACTAAACCGTAAAACATACGCCAACTGTCCAATTCCTCAGGTGAAGCTGCACTGCCTTCAATTTTTCCCACTATTTTTAAAAGGTGGTATATTTCTGTTTCTGTTTTGTCAGGTTCTGTGCCGAAAGTTTCCTTATAATTTTGGGCATCGTATTTTCCGTCATCAAAAACTTCATAAGGAACAGTGTCAGTTAGTTTTTTACATTCTTCCGCATTTACTTTAGAAACTTTAAATTCTGCAGGCTGAAAGTTGCCGCCCAATATATTCTTATCTCCATCTAGTGTAAAAAGGTAATTATCACCAATGTTATTTCTGGTAAGAGTCATAGCAATGGTATTTCTTATTTCATCAAGCTCATATTTTGAAAACATATGAATAAATTCTTCATCGAAATCAACGATTATATAGCTTTCCTGTTGTTCTACTGATTTTATAGGCAGTGGTTCTTTTACAAATTCCAAAACAGAAGCGGATGTATCTATAACATTGAGAATAGTACGCTCTTTATTTTTAAAATCAATGGGAGTATGAGAATAAATTTTTCCGTCCCCGAAATAACGATAAACTTCTAAAACTTCAAAGTCATTATATTCTGATAAAGGTGGTGAAGGTATTTTTTCTGTTCTTAGAGATTTTGTTTCTTCGGAGGAGCTTTCGGGTTCACTTTCATCTTCACTTTGTGATTGAGATGTACTTTGAGATTCTGTTTCTGGAAGAGAATTTTCAGGGTTGTTCTTTCTTTCGGTACAAGCTGATAAATTTAAAATCATAGCTGACATCAAAACTAAAGTTATTATCTTTTTCATATAAGCATACCTTTCTTTTGTTAATTTGTTAAATTATATCACATCCCACTCTAAATAAAAACGGTTTTGTTTAATTATTAATATTTTATTTAACATTTTTATTTGCAAAAAAGCTATAATAATTATATAATAAGTATATCTGAAAGGGAGGCGATAATTTTGGCATATAAAATTCTCCGTGTAAATGGGAATGTGGATTTCGATGTAATTCCTGCAGCGGTTATTAAAAATTTCCCCTTGGAAAAAAGAGATTACAAACCCTATACCCAGGCAAAAGCTGTACTTTCTTTTGAAGGTATATCAGTAATGCTGATGGCATTTGAAGCTTTGCCTGAAGAAAAAAGCTCTGTCAAAATTGTTTTTAAATTCGGAGAAACTCAGTTTTCCGCAGAAGTTTTTGCCGATAAAAGCAGTGAGTTTTATGTAAATGATGAAAACATAAATAATTTATTTAAAACCCCTCACGTTTTTAAAGGGGAAGATTTGCAGGGTAAATACTGGGCGGCGGATTTTACTGTACCAATGGATTTTATTCAAAAATATAACAAGGATTTTTCTGTCCAAACGGACAAAATAGAAGGCAATATTTATAAATTATGTTTAGGAAACCATCCCCATAAAGGAAGTTATTTTCCGGTGGATTTTGAAAAAGAAAACCCTTTTTCACAGCTGGGAATTTTTGAAACAGAAAAATATTAAGGAGGATTTTTATGAAATTTGTAGGAAAAATTATTTCTTTTGGTATAATTGCAAGTGCAACAGCTCTTGCTGCAGCAAAACTTGTTGATATGGCATATAACAAAATAGGCGGAAGATATATCACTTTTACAGGTAAGGATTATAATCACATCCCTGAAGATTACCCAGAGGATCAGGAATTATAATTTATGAAAAAGTTTTTAAGTATGTTTTTGGCGCTTGCTGTTGTGTTTTCTGTAACAGCTTTGGCAGAGGAAAACTCATCTTCCCAAAGTGATACACCGAATACAAAACCTGAATTTCCTGTTTCTGTAGGAAATACTATTATAAAAGAAAAACCTATGCGTGTAGCAACTATTTCTCCTGCGGCAACGGATATTATTAAAGGTCTTGGCTTTGAAAACCGCATTGTGGCTGTAGGAAACGGAAGTTCCGGTCCTGTTTTCCCTGATTTGAAAGATGATTATCCCATATATGAAATAGGAAGTTTAATGGCACCGGATTTGGAAGCTATCAAAAAAGCGTCCCCCGATGTTCTGTTTAGTCATGCACCTTTCACTGATAATAACCGAAAAAAAATTGAGCAAATGGGTATAACCATTGTGGAAATTCCATTTGCGGAAAACTTTGATGAGGTTTTTGAAAATTACCGCCTGGTTTGCAAAGTTATGTTGGGAGAAAATAAAGGTGCCCAATATTCGGAAAAGAAAATCTCACGATATAAGGATATTTTGAAAAAAGTTACCGATATTTCCGCAAAACACAGTGAAGAAAAGACTGCAGTTTATATGGATATGTATCCTAAAATTCTGGCTACCGGCGAAACCTTTCAAAATATGATTTTAAAAGAAATTTTAGCTTTTGAAAATCCGGCTGAAGAAAGCAAAAACTGGATTTTATCCGATGAAAAAATGAAGGAGTTAAATCCTGATAAAATTTTTTATAATTACACCATTGACCCCGAAGAAATAAAAACATATATTTCTTACAGTACTACCACGGCAGTTACCGAAGAACAGCTTTACGCATTAAAGGGCAAATTTTTCCAAAGCCGCAGCCCTCAGATGTTTATGAATCTGGTTTCGCTGATGTATAAGCTTTATCCCGAAGATATGCCTGCTGACTTATCCGAACTTTAATAAGAACATAGTTTTACCATAACTCAAATAAGACATGAACCCAAAATAGGTGTTTTACAATAAGTAAGGAATTTGAAATATATGGTTGTGCATATGTTCAGGCTCATATTACAGAAAAAATTTTGGAATTTATTTATTTATTGAATCTAACAGCTTGTATTTTGGAAAAAATAAAAGAATTTATAGCTGACTATTATATTTTGCCTGACAAAACAAAGGAAAAATATGTGTTTTATGATCTTAAAAAATAAATTTACGGATTTTGATTATTTTTTCAAATCTCAATAAAAGGGGGATAATAAAGTGAAAAAAACCGGAAAATGCCCAAAGTGCGGCGGAACGGATATTATTATAATTCACGGAAAATGTGGTGCATATGGAGTGGGAAATAATATTCAAACAGGGCTTACAATTTTATCAGCTGTCCTTGTAGACAGATATGTGTGCAGTTTATGTGGCTATTCAGAAGAATGGATTAAAACAGATGATATTCAAAAACTGAAAGAAAAATTCGGTTAAATAAAAAGAACGGACAGAAAATTTCTCTGTCCGTTTTTTTACTCTGTTTAGCGTTTAATTTCAAGGATTTTGAACTGAATTGTGCCAGAGGGAACATGAGCATCTACAACATCGCCTACTTTGTGTCCGATGAGAGCCTGACCTACAGGAGAATTATCAGTGAGAGAAGCCATATCATTGTTAGCTTCCAAAGATGAAACAATTCTGTATTCCATTTCTTCGTCAAATTCCATATCCAAGATTTTAACCATTGTACCAACTGATGCCACATCTGTTTTAATTTCATCAGAAGAAATTATTTTTACAACTTTCAGTTGTTCTTCAATCTGCATAATTCTTGCTTCAACGATTGCTTGGTCGTTTTTAGCTTCATCGTATTCGCTGTTTTCAGACAAATCTCCATATCCTCTTGCTACACGGATTTTTTCGGAAATTTCATCTCTTCGTTCTGTTTTTAAATAATCAAGTTCATCTTTAAGTTTTTGATAGCCTTCTGCTGTCATAAAAATTTCATTTGCCATGGTATTAATCCTCCAAGTGAAGTTATTTTATATTTGGGTTTTGGAATTAAATTCCGTAAACTTGAATATAAGCTCAAAACCTTGCTCATTTCTTTTCTAAAGAAAAAGAGCAAGGCTCAAACATAATATTTGTATTATAGTCAAACATATTATATGTGTCAATAGTTTTTTGATAAAAATAATAATTTTAATATATTTTTCACAAAATATATTATAAAAAGTTGTGTTATATAAATTTTCAATTACGCATATATATTATCTAGATATTATATAGGAAAAGGGGATATATATGTTAAAAAAAATAATGGCTCTGCTTATTGGCACAGCAATTTTGATAAATACAACGGTAATGGGAAAAGCTGAAGAAAATAAATCTTTTTTAGATGATATGACCTGTGAAAGTGCGGTTTTAATGGAACAAAGTACGGGTAAAATTCTTATGAGCAAAAATCCCACAGAAAAAACAGCACCTGCATCAATAACCAAAATAATGACAATGCTGCTGATAATTGAAGCTGTGGAAAACGGAAATATCAGTTTAGATGATATGGTAACCACTTCTGCCAATGCAAAAATTATGGGAGGCAGTGAGATATTTTTGGCGGAAGGGGAAGAAATGAGCCTTAACGATATGTTAAAGGGTATAGCCGTAGCCAGTGCAAATGATGCGGCTGTAGCTGTGGCTGAATACTTATGCGGTACAGAAAATGCTTTTGTTGAAAAGATGAACAATAGAGCTCAGGAACTTGGCTTAAAAAACACCCACTATGTAAACTGTCATGGACTGGATGAAGAAAATCACTACACCTGTGCCGAAGATGTGGCGGTTTTGACCCGTGAACTTATGAAACACGAAAAAATAAAGGAATATACCACAATTTGGATGGACAGTCTTAGAGGAGGACAGACTGAACTTGTAAACACTAACCGCCTGATAAGATTCTATAAAGGTGCTACAGGACTTAAAACAGGAACTACCGAGAATGCAGGGCACTGTTTATCTGCTACTGCCGAAAGAGAAGGAATGGGACTTATTGCTGTTGTGATGAAATGTCCCACAGGAAAGGACAGATTTGCACAGGCTACAAATATTTTGGATTATGGATTTGCAAACTATGCCAATGTTCTTCTTCCGTCTGAGATAAGACAGGAATATGAAATTCCTGTTTTTGGAGGCAAAAAAGAATTTGTAAAGGGCAGAGCATTGGCTCCGGAAAGTATTCTCACAGAAAAAAGCCGCCAAAAAGGACTGGAAGTTAAGATTAATTTAAAAGAAAATGTAACAGCACCTGTAGATGAAAATCAAATATTGGGAACTGCTGAACTTTTGCAAAACGGAGAGTGTATAGGCAGCTATCCTGTAAAAGCAATGGAAATGGTGGAAAAACGCAGTTTATTGGACAGCATTAATTTAATGTGGAGATGTTTTGTAAGACAGGGCTAGGAATTATTATGTGCAATACATAATATGTAATTTGTTAAAGTAGCATAAAAAACATTTAAAAATAAATATTATCTTGCAAATTTTTCACCTTTGTTGTATAATAAGTTCAAACCAAACCATTCAATATACCCTATGGTTTGTAAAATTTTAAATATCAAGCATTTAAAAATGCCAAGGCATAAAAGGGAGGAAACATATATGATTAAATTAATCGTAGGCAACAAAGGTTCAGGAAAAACAAAGGCTCTTATCAACATGGTAAACAGTGCAGCAACTACTTCAAAGGGAAATGTAGTTTGCATTGAAAAAGGTCTTAAACTTACATATGATATTGATCACAAGGCTCGTCTTATTGATAGTGAACACTATTCCATCAAGGGATTTGAAAATCTCTATGGTTTCATCACCGGAATTTTGGCAGGAAACTACGATATTACAGATTTATTCGTTGATTCCACACTTAAAATCGGCAGTAATGATTTGACAAAGTTCGCCGAAGTTGCTACTAAATTGGAACCATTGGCAGAAGAAAACAATGTAGTAGTTACATTTACTCTTTCCTGTGCTAAGGAAGAACTTCCTGAATCAGTAAAGAAATTCTGCATTGAATACTAAATAACTTTAAGTTAAAACCTTCTCGAATTTTCGAGGAGGTTTTGTGTATTTATAAAAGGATGTAAGTATGAAAAAAAATAAGATTGATTGGGGACTTTTTACAATTTGCTTTGTAGTAATTTTATATTGTATATTTTATTGGAATGTAAGATCATCAGCAGATGTTCTAACCACTGCTGGAAAACAGATGTGTTTAACAATGAGTGGCATTTGTGCAGTGATAATTTTGCTGATAATAGCCAAAGCACTTAGTAAAGGAAAATTTTTAAGCGGGAAATATATGAATTGGAGTGCTATAGCTTACAGTGTAATTATTTTACCTTTAGGTGTTTTTTATTTAAAAATTGCCAATGCAAACTCAGATTTCTCAACAACTCAAAAAGTAAAAAGTGCAGTAGTTATTTTATTTTGTGTAGGAAATGTTCTTTATAATCTATATAAAGTAACTAAGAAAAAAGTTAATAATTGATTTTCTGCATAATGCTTTTATAAAACAAGGAAACAATGTTTGCCGCATAAAAAAGACAGCTCCGATAAATTAATTCGGAGCTGTTTTTTATATCAGAAGTTATGCGTTTTTAACGGCTTCTGATGCAGCAACTGCACAGGCAACTGTTGCACCTACCATAGGGTTATTTCCCATACCGATAAGTCCCATCATTTCAACATGAGCAGGAACGGAAGAAGAACCGGCAAACTGAGCGTCGGAGTGCATACGACCCATAGAATCTGTAAGACCGTAAGAAGCTGGGCCTGCAGCTACATTGTCAGGGTGAAGTGTTCTTCCTGTTCCACCGCCTGATGCTACTGAGAAATATTTTGTGCCTTCTTCTATTGAGCGTTTTTTGTATGTGCCGGCAACAAGATGTTGGAATCTTGTGGGGTTGGTGCTGTTTCCTGTTATGGAAACATCAACTTGTTCATGTTCCATAATTGCGACACCTTCCTGAACATCGTTGGCACCAAAACATCTGACTGCGGCTCTGTCGCCATCGGAGAATGCTTTTTCTCTGACTATTTTAAGTTCACCTGTTTTAAAATCATAGTCGGTTTCCACATAGGTAAAACCGTTTATTCTGGATATAATGTAAGCGGCATCTTTTCCAAGACCGTTGAGAATAACTCTGAGAGGATTTTTTCTCGCTTTGTTGGCTGTTCTGGCAATTCCGATAGCACCTTCGGCAGCTGCAAAGGATTCATGACCTGCCAAAAAGCAGAAACATTTTGTTTCATCCCGAAGGAGCATTGCTGCCAGGTTTCCATGGCCAAGTCCCACTTTTCTTATGCTGGCAACAGAGCCGGGAATACAAAATGCCTGCAAACCTTCACCGATTGATTGAGCACATTTGTCAGCTTCTTTGCTGCCGCGTTTTATAGCTAAAGCTGTGCCCAAAGTATATGCCCAAACCGCATTTTCAAACGCGATAGGCTGAACACCTTTTACCAAAGATTCTACATCAATATTGTTTTTTTCGCAAATTTCTTTTGCTTCCTCGAGAGAGGAAATGCCGTTTGCTTTAAGACATTCCTCAATGGAGGAAATTCGTCTTTCTTTACCTTCAAAATTAACCATTTTACAAAATCCTCCCTTATTCTTCTCTTGGGTCAATGTATTTAGCTGCATTTTCATATCTGCCATAGGTGCCTACATTTTTCTCGAATGCTTCGGAAGGGTTCATACCCTTGCGGATAGCTTCCATCATCTTGCCCTGGCGTACAAATTTATATCCAATAACTTCATTGTTTTCGTCCAAAGCCAGATTAAGAATATAACCTTCTGTTGTTTCCAGATAACGAACACCCTTTTTTCTTGTTGAGAAAATTGTTCCCACTTGTGAACAAAGTCCCTTTCCCAAGTCTTCCAGAGATGCACCTATTGGAAGACCGTCTTCAGAGAAAGCTGTCTGGCTTCTGCCGTAAACTAATTGAAGGAAAATTTCTGTCATGGCAACATTGATAGCATCACAAACAAGGTCAGTGTTTAAAGCTTCCAGCAAGGTTTTGCCGGGGAGAATTTCTCCTGCCATGGCAGCCGAGTGTGTCATGCCTGAACAGCCGATAGTTTCTACCAATGCTTCTTCTATAATGCCGTCTTTTACATTGAGGGTGAGTTTACAGGTTCCCTGCTGAGGAGCACAGCGTCCCACACCATGGGAAAGTCCGTAAATATCGCCGATTTGGCAGGGTTTAACCCATCTTCCTTCTTCAGGAATGGGAGCGGGGCCATGGTTGCACCCCTGATGCACAGGACACATATTTTCTACTTCATTTGAATAGTTCATATTTTGTTTCTCCTTTCGTATTTGGAAAAGGTTAATTAATATCATATAATAATTATACAATAAATCAAAAAGTTTATCAACTGTAAATATAGTGGTATAAATGATGTAATATTAGGTATAAATAAACAATAATAGGATCAATGTGATATTTTATATAATATATAATCCTTTTATTTTGAGAAAAATTTTAAAAAGCTGATTTATAATTTCAAAAATATTGACAAAATTCGTTTATTGCCGTACTATTAATGTATATATTTATTAAAATTTATTACGGAGGACATATTATGAAATTTGACCATGCAAGAACCAGATTTGCACCAAGTCCAACAGGTTATATGCACGTTGGAAATCTTAGAACAGCACTTTATGCTTATCTTATATCTAAATCTCAGGGAGGAAAATTCCTTCTCAGAATAGAAGACACAGATCAGGAAAGACTGGTTGAAGGTGCAACGGATATTATTTATGATACTTTGAGAGAAACAGGACTTATTTGGGATGAAGGTCCCGATATAGGCGGCCCTGTTGCTCCTTATATTCAAAGTGAAAGAATGAAGTCCGGTATGTACAAAAAATACGCTTTGGAATTGGTTGAAAAAGGTGCAGCTTACTACTGTTTCTGTGATAAGGACAGACTGGAAGAATCAAGAGTTTTGCAAAAAGCCAGTGGAAAAGCTCCCATGTACGACAGACACTGTCTGAAACTCACTCCTGAGGAAATTAAGGCAAATCTTGATGCGGGAATGCCTTATGTAATTCGTCAGAAAATACCGGAAGGTGAAACTACATTCCATGATGAGATTTTCGGAGATATAACTGTTGACAACAGCACACTTGATGACCAAATTCTTATCAAAACCGATGGTATGCCAACCTATAATTTTGCCAATGTAATTGATGACCATGAAATGGGTATCACTCATGTTGTAAGAGGAAATGAATATCTTGCATCTTCACCTAAATACAATTTATTGTATGAGGCATTCGGATGGGACATTCCTAAATATATTCACTGTCCTCCCGTTATGAAAGATGCTACTAACAAACTTTCAAAAAGAAACGGCGATGCTTCTTATCAGGATTTGGTGGCTAAGGGTTATTTGACAGAGGCAATATTAAACTATATTCTGCTTTTGGGCTGGAGCCCCAAGGGTGAAGAAGAATTTTTCACTTTGGAAGAAATGAAAGACGCTTTCTATATTGAAGGTATTTCAAAATCCTCTGCAATTTTTGATCCCCAAAAACTCAGATATATAAATGCAGGTTATCTCCACAAGATGACTGTTGACCAATTCCACGAAAAAGCTTTGCCATGGATTAAGAAAGCCATTACCAAAGATTATGATACAAAATTTATTGCTGAAGTCATTCAGCCAAGATGTGAAGTTTTAAGTGAAATTCCGGAACAAATTGACTTCCTTGAAGAACTTCCCGAATACAGCACAGAACTTTATGTAAGCAAAAAAATGAAAACAAATCAGGAAACATCTCTTTCCGTGCTCAAAGAACTTCTTCCTGTTTTGGAAAATCATAATGATTATACAATGGATGGACTTCATGAAATGCTGTTTGGTGAAATTGAAAAAATGGGTGTTAAAAATGGTTATGTTTTGTGGCCACTCAGAGTTGCTGTCAGCGGAAAACAGTTTACTCCCGGCGGTGCATTGGAAATTTGCACAATTTTGGGCAAAGAAGAAAGTCTTAACAGAATCAGAAAATCCATTGAACTTTTGGAAAATCAGCAATAATACAAAAAAGCGGAATATTATGGAATATTCCGCTTTTTTGATG
>JAHHUB010000047.1 GCA_020024175.1 Oscillospiraceae bacterium
TTCAAAAATATAATAATAAGGCTGGTAAAACCAATGAGTATAAATTTTTTATTTTGAAAACTTCCATAAGCTGCTCCGTAATTTTCAACATATGTAAAGTCCAAAAAGCCTTTTATAACAGGCATATTTCCTACAGGTTTTAGATTTTTTACTACAAAATATTTTGAAACCTGGTCACATATAACTGAAATTACTGATATAATGCAAACTAAAATAAAATTCATAAAACATTCTCCTTGTTTAAAAACCAAAAAGCAGGACACTTTTCTGCCCTGCTTGAAACTTACTTGGAATTTCTTTCAATCTTATAATCATCTCCGAAAAGCAATGGTCCAAAACGATTTTCGGATGATTTATAATTTTCTTCCTGTGGCTTTTTTTCTACATTATCAATATTTTCTTTAGCAATCAACGGTTGTTCTTTATTTTCCGATTTTGCCTGAGAATTTATTGAAAACTTAATGGTATCCCCATCTTTATGTCCTGATTCCTCAGTAGGAGCTTCATCGGCAATTTTGTTTTTCTTTTTCTTATCTTCTTTTTGATGACTGTCAACGTGTTCCAACATAGGTTCATTTGGCAAAGGTTTTCCATTTTCCATATATTCCTTTACATCCTGCAAAGTTTCTTCTTTTTCAGGTTCTTCATATCCGGGAATATCATTTATAATTTCCAAGTGCTTTTTATATGTTACCATAAGCCTCTTTTTGAAATCTGACACTTCTTTTTGAAGTTTAACTATTGCCTGTTTTTCTCTTTCAATTTTTCGCTCATTTTCCTGAAGAACTTTCTCGGATTTTATAGTGGCATCACGAATAATACCTTCTGCCTTTGCTTTAGCTTCTTTAATAACATTGGAACCCAGTTTTTGTGCCCCAAGTAAAGCCTCTCTCAAGCTATCTTCATCGCTTTTATATTCTTCAAGTTTTTCAGCTAATATGCTGAGTTTGCTTTCCAATTCCTTATTTTCATTTAATAAAGTATCAAAATCGCTGGCAACTTTATCCAAAAAATTGTCAACTGCTTCAGGCTTATAACCTTTAATTCCTTTATCAAATTCAACATTCCTTATATCGCTCGGAGAAATCATCTGTTCTACCTCCTATAAAAACTTTTTACATTCTATATGAATACGATCTTTTTTTGTTCTGTCACCTATGGCAGAAACTTTGAACTTTCCGAATCCCCGAACAGAAATTATATCTCCTGCTTCAACAGATCGGCTTTTTTCACAGCATTCCATATGGTTTACCATAACTAAATTTGATCTTATAAGCTGTACTGCTTTTTCTCTGCCGACTTTTATCAGCAATGACAAAACAGAGTCCAGCCTCATTGAACTTACTGTACCATTAATATCAGTAAATTTCTGTTCAAATCGCAGTAAATCACCACAGCCAAATTCTGTTTTTACACCTATTCTGCCTATTTTCACTATATTTGAACATATCAGCTCTGCAGCTGTATTCAAGGCAAAAACCACAGACTGCCCAGCAGATACCAAAATATCGCCTATACACTCTCGCTTAATTCCAAGTCCCATTAAAGCACCCAAAACATCCCTGTGAGTTATGGTGTCTTGATTTCTATATGTAAATGTAACTGCTTTTATTGGCATATCAACAGTTTCTCTGCTGTCATAGTCAGCCATAACACACAAAATTTTTCTTTCGGCATTTTCATATCCGCCATCAAAGAAATATTTCACACTGTTATGATTTCCCGCTACAATTTTGCAAATCTCCTGTTGGTGTCCATCCAAAAAAGAAGTAAATTTAGTTATATTTTTAATTTCGGTAAAATTAAAAGCATCTTCTGTTTTGGCTGTAAAGAATTTATCGTTATCACTTATTGAATAGCTGCCCATTATTGAAAGAACATTCCGTTATTCTCAAGCTCGTCCATTAAATCGCCCACAAAGTTTACACTGTAAGGTGTAATAATATAAGTATTATTGGCTACTTTTGTAACCAAACCTTTATTTGCATAAGCAACACCACTCAAAAAGTCCAAAAGTCTTTTTGATTCTTCCTTGTTTGTATCTTCCAAATTGAGAACAACAGTAATCTTTGCATTAAGATTGTCAGCTATATTTTGTGCTTCCTTAAAACATTCAGGTTTAACAAGTACAACTTGAAGCTGGGTGGTAGCAGCTATATTTACAACCTTATTGCTTCTTGGATCAGAATCATCGGTATTATTATCTTGTGAATACTCCTCGTATTCTTCCTCTTCATTATTCGGAACTCCGAAAAGTTTTTGAAATTTCTCAAACATATATTTTCCTCCTGTTTAATAACTTTTCTATAAAGCCGGTCTTTGTCCAAAAATCCCGGTTCCGACTCTGACTATGTTTGAACCATGTTTTATTGCAAGTTCATAGTCAGATGACATACCCATAGAAATAATACACATATTTATATTATCTAATTTTTTATTCGCAATGTCAATATAAAGTTTATAAATATCATCAAAATAATATTCAAGTTGTTTTTCGTCGCATTTTGGTGGTATGGTCATAAGCCCTTTAAGCTTTATATTTTTTAGCTCATTAATGCTTTCAGCTAAAGAAAAAGCGTCCTCTTTATTTATTCCGTTTTTACTGTCTTCTTCCCCTATGTTAATTTCCATAAGCACATCTGTTACAATACCTAAAGCTCTGCTTTGTTTGTCTATTTCTTTTGCAAGCTTAATACTGTCTACAGATTCTATCATAGAAACCTTTCCCACAATCTGTTTTACTTTGTTGGTTTGCAGATGGCCTATAAGGTGTACCTCTGCTTTGTCATATCCATCAGCTCTTTGAAGATATTCCTGAACTCTGTTTTCACCAAGCAAATTTATTCCACAGCTTATAGCTTTGTTGACTTCTTCGCAGGTTCTGGTTTTGGTTACAGCCATCAATGTGATGTCGTCAGGATTTCTGCCTGCTTTAATGGCGGCTTCATAGATGTTGTTCTTAATTTTTTTTATGTTTTCCTCAATTTGTTTATACTGGTTTTCCATCGTATAATTCAACACCTTCCACAATAACTTCATCGAAGCAGCGTACAGTTGACGTTCCTTCAGTATTTTCAGATATTATTACATATCCATTTCCTTCATAAATGATATTTATAGGTTTAAATGTTATCTGTTGGTCACGGATAATATAAACACCCTTTGAGTTGTCATAAAATCTTATGGCATCAGAATTTATTTTAAGTCCATTGTAATTTTTAAAATTGATTTTTATTTCAGTAACCCTTGAGGTGGTAAGATTATCAAGCACATAATCTGATTTTAATATTACTACACCTTCTTTGGGAGCTGCACCAGGTTTTTCACTTTCTTTTACATTGACCTGATATACTTTTGCCTCTATCTTTTCCCTGTCAAGCAAAGGAAATGATATACTGACTTCTCGACCTTCTTTGAATTTATCAAGTTGTTTTCCGGGAACCAGTAAAGCAAAATACCAGTTGTGAGAAGTTATAATTTTGGCATATTTTTCATTTACTTCAGGGGGATTATCTATTATATTTCTGCAAAAATCTCCGTCAATGCTATCCAGCATGGAAGAAGAAATAATATCTCCGCACATATCGGTAACAGAAGAAAAATATCCGTTAAGTTCACTTTTAACTTCTTTGGGTTCTGTTTTCAATGTTGATTTAAGGTATTCCAATTCTTTTTTTAAATACTCAATTTTTTCATCAAAATTTGTAACCTTTCCGGAATTAATCTGCTTTTTATTTATACTGTTTATAATTTTCCCACATTTGGCATTCAAATTATTAAAATCTTTGGCGTAGATATCTTTATTCAAAGACACTATATCATTGGTAATTTTTTTAGATACAGAATCCGCAGCCACTATACTTACTGAAGAACTATTGTTGATATACTCCAAATCTTCAATTTGTTTTTCCAACTGATGAATATTATAAACTATTTTTGCACTATCCCTATCTTCAAAGCACTCAGCAACTGTAGTGCCTTTGTTAACTTTGGAGCCATCCGGAAAATTAAAACTTATAACTCCCCCGCTGTCTAAAGGAAATTCTTTTTCATCTCTGATGAAAAATCCCCTTCCTGTATATGAATCTGATACAGTGTAGTCATAAGCCACTTCTGTTTTATAGGGTTTGTGAATAAATTTAAACCCCTGATAACATCCATATGAAATAAGAAAAGTCAAGAATATAAAGAATGCTATTTTATCGGTAAAATTTTTCATCAATTTTTACCTTTCGTTTTTTGAAAAATCTTTGCAAGTATCATATTTTTTTAAAGAAATATTTTTTGAAGGCACAATAGACGCTACCGCCGCTTTGTACACCAGGCAAGGTTTTTCTTCGCTTTCCATCAAAATTGTGTAATCATCAAAACTTATCACAGTTCCTCTGAACTGAAAACCGGTTGTTAGATTTATGGTAACTATTACTGATTCTCTTGTCAGCACAGTAAGGAATTTGTTTTGAAGGCTATCCGATTTATCCATAAAATATTCCTCCTTATTGATTTTTAAATTTTACATAATCAGTATATCACAATATTTTGCTTTTTGCCAGTATATCGACTGCTTCTTGCAAAATTTTATTGTAATCATCATAATTATCCAATTTAATCCAATTTATTCTGTTGTCCCGTCTAAACCAGGTAAGCTGTCTTTTGGCATATCTTCTCGATTCCATTCTTATTTTGTCAAGACAGCTTTCCAAATCCTCGGTGCCATCAAAATAATTTTTTAATTCTTTATATCCTATTGCCTGTTTGGCAGTTCCGCAATAAATGGAAGAAAAAAGATTTTCTGCTTCCTGCAAAAGCCCGTTTTCCACCATTACAGAAACTCTCTTATTTACTCTGTCATAAAGTTTTTGTCTGTCATCATAGGTTAAGCCTATCATACACACATTATAATCCGAAGGTTTGCTGTGGGAGTTTTCCTTATGCCACGACATGGTTTTTCCGGTAAGTTCATAGACCTCCAAAGCTCTGACCACACGGCTCACATTGTTTGGGTGCATTTCCATGCATATTTCAGGGTCTATTTCTTCCAGCATCCTGAACAAATGTTCGTTTCCTTTTTCTTTGGCTATTTTATGAAATTTATCTCTTAACTCCTTGCTTTCTCCCACATTGGAAAACTCCACATTATCAATAAGAGAATTGATGTAAAGTCCCGTTCCCCCTGCTACAATGGGCAGTTTTCCTCGTGAGTGAATATCTGCAATTATATCTTTTGCTTTAACCACATATTCAGCCACACTGAATTTTTCGTCAGGTGGAAGAAAATCCAGCATATAATGAGGTATACCCTGCATTTCTTCCTCAGTTGGCTTAGCTGTGCCTATATTCATATACTTATAAATCTGCATTGAATCTGCCGAAACCACTTCTCCATTAAATCGTTTTGCCATTTCCACTGCAAGTTTTGTTTTTCCTGATGCTGTAGGACCTGCTATAACCAAAAGAGGAATTTTTGAATTACACAATTCTGCCGAACATCCTTTCTATTTTATTTTTTGTAACTTCAACTATCACAGGGCGCCCATGAGGACAATATGATACATCTATATCATTTATCACAATATCCACCAGCTTTTCCATGTCACTTTGTCCTGTTAAGTCATTTGCCTTTACAGCACTTCTGCACGCCATAGAATGATATAAATCATCGATTAATTCAGGAGTTACATCATTGGACAAGCTTATTTTTTCGCATATTTCCAAAAAACAATCTTTTGCACTTTGTGAATCCAAAACTGCGGGAATCATGGTTAAAACTAGCGTATGTTCGTTAATTATATCTGCTTTGTATCCCATTTTATCAAAAATATCCGATTTTTCTTTGGCTATTGTAC
The DNA here is from genome assembly GCA_020024175.1 of Oscillospiraceae bacterium. Lineage (GTDB taxonomy): Bacteria > Bacillota > Clostridia > Oscillospirales > Ruminococcaceae > JAHHUA01. The sequence continues at coordinate 5,847 of JAHHUB010000047.1, forward strand.
AATAGCTGACACTTGCAGTTACTTCTATTGGTGTAAACAAATATTGTCCTGCTATAATTTCGTTTTTTGAAAGAGCATTATAAATATATCTTTCGTGGGCAGCGTGTTTATCTATCATAAAAAGGGAATTACCCTTTTCAATTAAAATATAAGTTTTAAAAAGTTCTCCTATTATTCTGTATTCAATAATTTCCGGCATTTGAATTTTAGGTTCTGCTTCTTTTTTATCGGAGATTTCTGAATTTGAAAAATCATTTTTCTTAACATTGTCCAAAAGCTTTTGTATAACTTCGCTTTTTATCTGTGGTTTTTCTTCTTTTTTCACAGGCTGTGGAATGTTGTAATCATACTTTTGAGGCCTGTTTTCAAAAACATTGAGTTTAACTGTTTCAAGTTTGGTTTTGACTTCTTCTTGTATTGGCAAATCCAACACTTTCACCTGTCTATCGCTGTAGTCAAAGTCTTTAAGTGAAAACTCATTGATTACATATTTAGGCTGAGGTTTTGCAGTTCTGATAGGGTTATTTTCATTGTCTTTTCTAAGAGCCATTCTGCAAGCGGCGAAAACCAAATCATAAATCAGTCTTTCATCGGAAAATCTCACTTCTGTTTTAGCGGGATGTACATTTACATCCACTGTATCTGCCGGAATCTGCAAATTTAGCACACAACCGGGGAATTTTCCTACCATCATGCTGCCTTTATAAGCATCTTCCACTGCTGCCTGACAAGTTTTACTTTTTACAAAGCGGGAATTTATATAGAAATTTTCCGCTGCTCTGGTAGCTTTTGAAGATGCAGGCTTAGTGATAAAACCGTAAACCGACAAATTATTTTGACAGTAATTGGTTTCAATCAAATTATCGGCAAATTCACTGCCCATAATGCTGTGCACCGAAGATTTTAAATCACTGTTGCCGGGAGTATTCATTACCACCATACCATCTTTTACTGCCTTAAATGACACATTGCTGTTTACCATAGCCAGCTTTTCAAGAACACTTATGACATTACTGCCTTCGTAACTGTCTTTTTTCAGAAATTTAAGTCGGGCAGGTGTGTTAAAAAACACATTTCGGATTATAAGAGTTGTTCCCACAGAACAGCCAATATCATAAATTTCACCCTTCTCGGAGCCTTTTATAATATATTTAGAGCCTACTTCCTCATCTTTAGTACGAGTTACAAGTTCCACCTCGCACATAGCAGCTACAGATGCCAGTGCCTCTCCCCTGAATCCAAATGTGAGTATCTTCTCTAAATCCTGAGGAGTTTTTATTTTACTGGTAGCGTTCCTCAAAAAAGCTTTGGGTATATCCTCTCTGGAAATGCCACAGCCATTGTCGGATACTCTTATATATTTAATTCCACCACCCCGTATTTCTACGGTAATTTTATCGGCTCCTGCGTCCAAAGCATTTTCTACTAATTCTTTTACAATGGAAGCCGGTCTTTCTACAACTTCACCTGCAGCAATAAGTTCTGCCACATTTTTGTCAAGTACATTAATTACTCCCAAAATAAAGCCCTCCGATTAATCCACCATTTTTTTTAATTCAAATATAAGGTTTAATGCGTCCATAGGTGTAAGTTGATTTGGATCAATTTCTCTCAGACGCTTTACTGCATCCTCTTCAATCATTTCTTTAAATGAAATTTGCTCTGAATTATCAAAATCGTTGTCAGTTGACACATCAATCTCAGTGTTTAAATTCACTTTTTCCAACTGTTCTAAAATTTCAAAAGCCCGTTTTACAATCCAGTTAGGTATTCCCGCCAGCTTTGAAACTTCAATTCCATAACTGTCATCACTGCCTCCGGGTACAATTTTTCTCAAAAATATAATATCGCTTCCCTTTTTCTTTACTGCTATATTATAATTTTTCACATTGTCAAGCTGTTCTTCAAGCTGCGTGAGTTCGTGATAGTGAGTGGCAAAAAGGGTTTTTGCTCCCAGCCTTTTCTTCCCTGATATGTATTCAATTACAGCTCTGGCAATGCTCATACCATCAAAAGTTGAGGTTCCTCTGCCTATTTCGTCCAATATAAGCAGACTTTTCGGAGTGGCATTTTTAAGAATATATGCCACTTCATTCATTTCATACATAAAAGTGGATTGTCCTGTTGTAAGGTCATCTGCCGCTCCCACTCTGGTAAATATTCCATCCACAACCCCGATTTTAGCCTGGGATGCAGGTACAAAACAACCTATCTGAGCCATCAGTACAATTATAGCTGTCTGACGCATATAAGTTGATTTCCCTGCCATGTTGGGACCTGTAATTATAGCTATCTGATTTTGCTGTCTGTCCAAGTATAAATCATTAGCTACAAAAGGCACATCACTAAGTGCTTCTACAACAGGATGACGGCCATCTTTAACTACTATAGCGTCGGATGTATCCACTATAGGCTTGCTATAGTGCATGAGTTCGGACACTTTAGAAAAGGATTGTATGACATCCAGTCTAGCCAATGCTGATGCGGTTTTTTGAGTTCTTGCAAGATTTCCTGCAATAGCTTTTCTTATCTCATTATAGAGCTGTCCTTCCAGAGAGGACACTCTCTCGTCTGCTGTTAAAATCTTATCTTCCAGTTTTTTTAGCTCTTCTGTTATGAATCTTTCACCATTTACAAGTGTTTGTTTTCTTATATAATCATCAGGAACCATATCCAAATTCCCTTTAGAAATTTCTATATAATACCCGAAAACTTTATTGTATCTTATTTTCAGATTTTTTATTCCTGTTCGTTCTTTTTCTCTTGCTTCAATATCATCCAAATATTTTTTGCTGTTGTTGAGCAAAGACCTTATCTCATCCAGTTCTTCATTATATCCGTCTTTTATAACATTTCCATCTTTCAAAAGAGCCGGAGGTTCATCATTTATAGAAAGTGAGATTAAAGCAGCTATGTCTTCAAGCTCATCAATATCTTCATAAATTCCCTGCAAATACTTTGAATTTACATTTTTAAGTTTCTCTTTTATAAGAGGAATTTTCTTAGCAGTATATTCCAGTGATTTTAATTCACGGGGACTGGTATTGTTATATACCACTCTTGTCATAAGTCTTTCTATATCGCATATCCCGCTGAGACTTTCACGCAATTCTTCCCCCAACATACTGTTGGTGTAAAGTTCATCAACGGCATTTAATCTCTTATTTATTAAAATCGGATTTACCAAAGGCTTTTCAACCCAATTTCTAAGAAGTCTTTTTCCCATAGATGTTTTTGTTTTATCCAAAACCCAAAGCAAAGAACCTTTTTTCTCCTTGCTTATCATAGTTTCGGTAAGCTCCAAATTTCTTACAGTGTTTAAGTCTAAATTCATATATTCTTTGTCACTGTAAACATTAATATCCATTATTCTTTCCAAACTGCTTTCCTGTGTTTCTTCCACATATTTAAGCAGTGCATACAACGCCGGCAAAATATAAGGTTTATCATCAAGTCCGATTTTAAGCAATCCATCTACTTCAAATTGGCTGCATATTGTGCTTTCAATATTGGAACTTTTATAGATTTCATCATCTTCACATTCAATGCAACATTTTAATTTTTCTTTTATGTAAATTCCGATTTCTTTACATTCATAAAATTTGCTGTTGAATATTAATTCTTTAGGCATGAATCTTGACAGTTCATTTTTAATTTTAATTCCTGTTTTGTCAGAAAATTGTGTAGCTTGGAGTTCTCCTGTGGAAATATCTCCAAAGCAAATTCCATAGTTTTCGCCATCATAATATAATGATGCTATATAATTGTTTTTTCCGTCATCCAACATTTCGGATTCAATCAATGTACCCGGTGTTATAACTCGTATTACTTCTCTTTTTACAATTCCTTTAGCAGTTTTGGGGTCTTCTACCTGCTCACAGATAGCTACTTTATAACCATTTTTAATAAGTCTTGCAATATATGCATCACAACTGTGGTGAGGAATTCCACACATGGGAGCTCTTTCTTCCATGCCGCAGTCCTTCCCTGTCAATGTCAAATCCAGTTCTTTAGATACAGTTATGGCATCTTCAAAGAACATTTCATAAAAGTCCCCTAAACGGAAAAAGATAATATGGTCTTTGTGTTTATTTTTTACATCCATGTACTGCTGCATCATAGGTGATAATTTCTGCATAGTTGATTCCTCCCCCTTTAAAATAAAATCAACCGTTCCTGTGGAGTTTTTACCACAGGAACAGTAAGATTTTTTATAAATTGCAGCTTAAAAAATTAATGACAGCCGCTGCAGCCGCTACAGCTTCCTGTGCAGCCAACTTGTTCTTCAATTTCATCAGGATTTTCACCATTTACAGAACCTATAATAATTTGGTTTACAAATGACAGAACTTTGTCAAGTTTTGTCTTAGTTTCATTGTAAACAAGCATATCAGGTCTGTTGATAATATCATTGTAAAGTGTCTTGAATTTTTCGTCCAATTCCTTAATTTTATCTGAATTTTTTTCTGATTTGGACATTTCGGCATTGAGTTCTGTTTTTACATTGTTAAACTCAGCAATCATCTTTTGAAGTTCCAAATCCTCATCGTTTGT
>JAHHUB010000048.1 GCA_020024175.1 Oscillospiraceae bacterium
AAAACCAAGAATGAATTGTTTGAGGATTTTTTAAGTGGACAAACTATTTATATTCCCGAAAATCCTTTCAGAGTGAACAGTCAATGGATTTTGATTAATAATGATTACTGGAACAGTTTATCCAAAAATCAGCAATATGAATTAAAAAATTGTATATCATACTTTTGCGGCACTGCCGAAACAGAGAGATTGGAAGAATACAATAATTTAAATTTTGAACTAAGCAAAAAAAATATAAATGCGGTTTCTACATATTGCGGAGAAATACGGCTGCAGTGCCATTCATTTGTAAAATCAAATCTGGAAAATATAGATATTAATTTATATAATGAAATTTTAAATATTATATCATAGGAGAGAAAAATGACAAATAAAGAGATATTTGATTTAGTTTCCGATATAGGTGTGGAAATGCTAAGAAACGGCGGAGAAATTCCCAGAGCGGTAATGACTATGGAACAAATCGGAAAAAAATATGGGATAAAAGATTATGATATATATATAATTGCAAACGGAATTTTTGTATCAGGTACTATGGGAGAAGAATGCTATTACAGCAAAATAAGAAATGTACCTATATCCGGAACCTGTCTTTGCAAAGTGGAAGCCATAAATGATCTTTCCAGAAAAGTGGCTGAAGGAAAAACTACACCGGAAGAAGCAAAGGAAAGATTAGAAAATATAAAAAAATGGCAAGAATATCCCCCTTTTATAACAACTCTTGGTATGGGCATAGGAAGCGGAGGTTTTTGCTATCTTTTTAAAGGTACTCTTTTTGATTGTGCTGTGGTAGTTTTGGTTGTAACACTGTTGGGATTTTTTATGATGTATATGGATAAAAAATTTACACTGACAAAAATTATCAAGAATATAATTTTAAGTATGTTTGTAGCCTTTGTATGCTGTGTGTTTAAACTTATTGGATTGGGCGATAATTTGGGAAGTATGGTAATAGCCTCCATGATGCCGTTAGTTCCCGGAATACCATTTACAAATGCAGTCAGAGATTTTTTGCATGATGACTATTTGTCAGGGGTTATAAGACTTGCAGATGCCACTATTGTGGGAATATCCACAGGCTGCGGAGTGGGAATTACGGTTATAGCTTTTAATATGCTTACTAACGGAGGGATAATGCTGTAATGGAAAGACTGTTGGAAGTTGTTTTTGCGTTTATAGGAACTGTGGGATTTGGTGTGCTTTTTGGAGTTGCAAAAAAACATCTTATTCATTGCGGAATTACCGGAGGAATCGGCTGGTTTATATATTTAGTTACACTTTATTTTTCTAAAAGTACTTATATAGCTACTTTACTTTCGGCTTTTGCAATTACAAGAGTTTCACGCTATCTTTCAGTAAAAAGAAAAACCCCGGCTACAGTGTTTCTGCTGGCAGGAATATTTACTTTGGTACCGGGAGCAGGAGTTTATTATACCGCCTATTATTTATTTTTAAATCAAACATCTTTGGGTTATGATTATCTTATGAGTACTCTTAAAGTGGCATTGGCTATATCTATAGGCATTGTTTTGGGATATGCGTTTAAAGAAGATACAATAGGTATGATAAAAAACAAAATATCAAGAAAAGAAAAGGAAATTGATACAGCCAATTAATATTGGTAAAAAATTACATTATTCAGCAAAATATTTACTATTTGTAATCAAAACTGTTGAAAACTCAGGGGAAAGAGTTGAAAATTTGTGAACAAAATTTTAAAAACCACTGATACAGCCAAATAACTGTGAAAAAATCTGTGGAATGAGTTTATAACTTTAAGTATAATTAAAACAGGATATTTATGAAATTATATTTTTCAAGGAGAATTATTTATAATGAGTAAGAATAGAAAAATAAGAAGAACCAAGAAACAAAATGTATTTCCCCAATTTTGTTTGATTACTCTTATGTGTCTGCTTATTTCCGGCGGAATAGCCTATGGTTGGCAGAGCATAGAGGATAAAAGAAATGAAAACGAGGAACAGCCATATTCACCTTCGGAACACAGCTCTGCACAATCAAGCAATGAAAGTTCAGAATTAACTGAAAATCAAAGTCAAAGCTCTGAAAAAACAGAGTCAGATTCACAAAATTCGGAAGATGTACAATCCAGTGAAAGTTCCGAAGAAAAACCGGAACCGAAAAAATACGGTTTGTTAGGTGAAACAGAAAGAGTAAGAAGCAATTATTTTGATGATGCAGTATTTATAGGGGACTCAATTACTACAGGTATTTCTCTTTATGATATAATGCCTAATGCAGATGTACTGGCTCATACAGGAATCAATCTTCAGTCTATTTTGACGGCGGAAGTTATAAAAGACGGAGATAATGAGAAAAAACTTACTATTTTGCAGGCTTTGGAAAAAACCGATGCCAATAAAATATATATAATGCTTGGAGCTAACGGTCTTGCATTTTTAGGTGCTGAGGAAACTGTAAAATATTACAATATGTTTGTAGATGAAGTAATAAAAACTAAACCTGATGCAATTATTTATGTACAGTCAATATTCCCCATACATGAAGAAAAATTCACACAGAGATACAAGGGAAACCTCACAAATAAAATTATTGATGAAACCAACGAACTTTTGATGAAAATGTGTGAGGAAAAAGAAATTTATTATATAAACCCCGGTGAAGTGTTTAAAGACGAAAACGGTGGTCTTATGTCAGATGTTACACCGGACGGCTTACACTTTAATTCCGAGTATTATACCAAATGGATGGATTATTTAAAAACCCATGCAATTACAAACAAGTAAAGGAGAAAAAAAATGAAAAAATTAATCACAATTATGATGGCAGCAGTTATGACATTAGGACTTATGACAGGCTGCGGAAATGAAACCAGTAATTCCAACAAGGAAATTTCAGTTTCCGAAACTGCGGAAAAGGTACTTAAATCCACAACAGTTATTGCAGAATTGGTAGAAGCTACCGACAATAATATTGATATTATATATTCAAAATATAATACCGATTATGTGGCTGAGTACAAAGTTTATACCTGTGCATCCAAAGCAACCTGTGAGGAAGTAGCTTTGTTTAAGGCAAAAGATGACCAATCCGTGGACAAAGTGAAAGAAATGGTTTTGCAAAGAGTAAATGATTTGATTGAAGAAACAGAAAATTACAACCCTGCTGAAATGCCGAAATTGGAAAGTCCATTAGTTTTGGTAAAAGACAGATATGTACTTTTGGTATTGGCAGATGATACTGCCCCTGCTGAAAAAGCATTCAGAGAATCATTTAAGTAAAAATAAAAAAGGGGGCGGATGTTTTGTTAGTTGAGTGTGTTGCTGTAATAATTATTATTGCTCTTACTGGATACAGCTATTTAAGAGCTAAAAAACCCAATATAGCACTGTCTATATTTCCATTGGCTTTTGTACCGGTTATGTATTTAATCAGTATGCCTTTGTCAAAATTTTTAAATAAAATGTGGGAAGTTCCTGTAGCAGCAACCATAATTTTTTGCATATTGGTGGGATCAGTTTCCGCTTGTTGCATCTTCGGATATTTTTCTACAAAACTCCGCAAAAAAACATCAAAGATGTTCTTCAATGTTTGCTGCAGTGGTTTTACTGTAATTTTTGCCTGGCTTATCATTATGAAGACAGTGTAGCGTAATATTTTTATAATATTGACAGTAAAAAGCCTCGAAACAAATTAATGTTTCGAGGCTTTTGGAATTTATAAATCATTTTCTGTTTCATCGGATTGAATACCCCAACCGCTGACATTTCCTCGGATCATAGCTCCGAAAATGCGGTTTTTTATACCTGGGTGATCTTTTTCTAATTGGTAAAGATAATTCTTTGTCCACTGTCTTTCGGTGGCACCGTCAATGGGACAGGGGTTTTTAACTACAGGAATATCCAGTTTTCTGACAGCTTTTTTAATTTCACTTTCCGGGCACAGACAGAGAGGTCTGATTACTGTAATATCTTTTCTGGAAAGATATGTTACAGGTGAGAAACAGCCTATTCTGCCTTCATTAAACAAATTCATAATGAAAGTTTCCAAAGCATCATCAGAGTGATGTCCCAAAGCCAGTTTGTTGCAATTATGTTCTTTGGCACAATCATGGAGAGCACCTCGTCTCATTCTGGCACAAAGGCTGCAGGGGTTGGTTTCTTTTCTTATATCAAATACAATTTGTCCTATATCGGTGCGTTGTACTATATGTTCCACACCATTTTCATTTAAATATTTTGTGATAATGGAATAGTCTGTTTGGGTTTTGTCAAAGCAGGGGTCTAAAGTTATTGCAATAACTTGAAAATCGATACCTATAAATTTGCTGACTTTTTGCAGTGCTGCTGCCATTATAACAGAGTCTTTTCCTCCACTTACACCAACGGCAATTTTATCTCCGTTTTCTATCATATTATATTGGGTAATCCCCCGTCTGATATATCCTAGTATTTTTTGCATTTTTGCTCCTTTTCAATCAATAATAAGATTATGGTTATATTTTATACGGATAAACACATATATGCAAGAGTTAATTTGTAAAAAGGGGAAATATACCGAAAAATTTACCATAAGTATTTTACTTTTAATAAATTATCTGATATACTGATAAATACTAAAAAAGCATATTATGAGAGAATTTTATAAATCGGAAAGGTGGATATAAATTGAATAAATACAGCAAACTGCTGATGAACACAATTATTTTCGGCATAGCTACTTTTAGTTCAAAGCTGATGGTATTTTTGCTTATGCCTCTTTACACAAGACTGCTGACTCCTGAAGATTATGGTATAATGGATATTATAGTAAACACTTGTAATTTGCTTATACCTCTTATTTTTGTCAGCATACATGAAGCGGTTATCAGATATGCGCTGGATAAATCGGTGCGGAAATCAGATGTTTTAACAGTGGGATTAACCACTTGTTTTAAAGGTTTTTTGGTTTTTCTGCCCTTTAGTTTTTTGTTTAAACTAAGTGAATCTCTGGGGGATTATACATTTTTAATTTATATGTATGTTGTGTCAGCCTGTCTTCGAGCAGTGTGCAGTCAATTTACCAGAGGTATTGGATATATAAAATTATACGCATGGGATGGAATAATTGCCACATTTACAGTTGTTATATTCAATCTTATATTTATGTTAGGGTTTAAAATGGGAGTAAAAGGTTATATCCTCTCTGTAATCTTATCTAATTTTATCTCTGTTTTATTCCTTGCCATAACAGGTAAACTGGGAAGATTTTTGAATTTTGGAGGCACTTCTGCAAAACTCAGAAGACAAATGATAAGATATTCTCTGCCACTTATTCCAACTACTATTTTTTGGTGGGTTATGAATGTGTCAGACAGATATATTGTAAATGCTTTTCAAGGCCCTTATGATACAGGTATATATTCGGCAGCTTATAAAATACCCACAATTATTACTTTGTTGTCCGCTGTATTTACACAGGCATGGCAGTTATCCGCTGTCAGTGAATATGAAAACGAAGGTAAAGAAAAGTTTTATTCAAAAATATTTGGATTTTTGCAGGCAGTTATTTTCCCTGTGGCATCAGGAATTATTATGCTGGTAAAGCCTTTTACCATGCTTTTGGTGGCTGAGTCTTATTATGATGCTTATAACTATACCCCTGTACTTATATGTGCGGTTATCTTTAGCTGTTTTGCAACATTTTACAGCAGTTTTTATATGGCATCAAAGAACAATGATATGTCATTGGTAACCACTTTGATAGGTGCCATTATGAATATTGTATTAAATTTTGCGTTTATACCTAAATGGGGTCCCCAGGGTGCGGCTATTGCTACACTTATCAGCTATTTTACTGTATTTATTATGAGAGCTGTTGATACCAAGCGATTTGTAAAAATGAAAATAGATATAAATAATATGGCACTTAATTTTATTGCCATAGGATTACAGGTAACAGCAAGTATACTTAGTGTAAAAAACAACTGGCTGGTTCAGATTCTGCTGTGTATTTTTGTTGTAATGCTGAATTTTAAAACATTGGTATTTGCATTGATAAGCTTTATTGAAATGAAGAAAAGAAAGGGTAAATAAAAAATGAAAGATTTGCTGAAATTGTTTGTTATTTCCATGATTCCTGTTGTGGAATTAAGAGGTGCTATTCCTGCAGGTGTGGCTATGAATATACCTTTTTGGTTAAATTATATTGTATGTGTATTGGGAAATATAGTTTTAGTTCCCATACTTATTATGTTTTCAAGACAGGTGCTTAACTGGTGTGCAAAACTGCCAAAAGTGGGATTTATTTTTCAAAAAATAATTGATATAGGAAATAAAAAAATAGAGAAAATCGGGAAATACGAACTTTTGGGAGTATATCTTTTTGTGGCAATTCCTTTACCCGGTACCGGAGCCTGGACAGGTGCATTGGTTTCGGCTTTGCTTCAGATAAAAACCTGGAAAGCTTTTATAGCTATTACACTGGGAGTTATGACAGCTGGAATTATAATGGGAATAATCAGTTTTGGATTGTTTGGGATTTTTGCGGCATAAAATAAGGAGAGATATATGGCTGAAATACAAGAAAATAAAATGGGCACGGAGCCCATAGGAAAGTTACTTTTGAAAATGAGTTTGCCAACAATTTTTTCAATGCTGATAAACTCACTTTATAATGTAGTTGACGGTATATTTGTGGCAAAAATCGGAGAAAAAGCTTTGACAGCGGTTTCTTTGGCATTGCCTCTTCAATTTTTGATAATATCCTTTTCCGTAGGAACAGGAATAGGTGTAAACTCATTAATATCACGAAAATTGGGTGAAAAAGATCAGGAAGGGGTGGACAGTGCTGCCAATCACGGTTTTTTTCTGGGAATAGTAAATTATATTATATTTTTTCTGCTTGGTATATTTTTTACCAAACCTTTCTTTAAAATGTTTACCTCTGACCAGGAAGTTTTTAAATACGGTATGGATTATACTTCCATAGTTTTACTGTTTTCCTTTGGCGTTATTATGTCCATAAGCTGTGAAAAAACCATACAAGGCACAGGAAATATGAATTATCCCATGATTTTTCAGCTTATCGGAGCTGTGGTAAATCTGATATTAGACCCGATTTTAATTTTCGGAATGTGGGGTATTCCGGCAATGGGAGTAAAAGGTGCAGCTATAGCAACAGTACTTGGACAGATTATGTCCATGATTTACGCGATTTTTATAATTACTACCAAAGACTTTGGATTTCATCTCAATTTAAAAAATTTCAGATTTAAAAAAGATACAGTAAAACAAATTTATCAAGTTGGGTTACCATCCATAGTAATGCAATCAATCTCATCATTTTTGACTATTGCATTAAACTCCATATTAATTGCTTTTTCCGATACAGCAGTATCTGTTTACGGAATTTACAGCAAACTTCAGTCCTTTGTATTCATGCCTATATTTGGATTAAATCAAGGACTTATGCCTTTGTTTGGATATAATTTTGGAGCCGGAAATAAAAAGCGTCTTATGGATACTTTGAAAATAGGAATGGGCATTGCCTGTATGATAATGCTGGTTGGAACAGCGGGATTTTGGCTTTTTACCGACAAACTGCTGCTTATGTTCAGTGCTACTGAAGAAATGCTTACAGTGGGCATACCCGCTTTGAGAATAATATCAAGCTGTTTTGTTTTAGCGGGAGTGGGAATTATCAGTGCCACATTGTTCCAAGCTCTTGGAAACGGAAGTATGAGCCTTTTTGTTTCCCTTATAAGACAACTTATACTGATTTTGCCTTTAGCTTATTTGGGAGCTAAAATGTTTGGTGTTTCCGCAGTTTGGTATGCTTTTCCTGTATCTGAAGGTGTTGCCATGATAATAAGTTTACTTATGGTAGCTAAAATATATAAAACAAAAATAAAAAATATATAAGGAGATTTGATTATGAACAAATTATATTGGGAACCTGCAACAATGCTTTCACCTTTGCCGCCTGTGATGGTATCTTGTGGTAATATGGAAAAATCAAATATTATCACAATAGCATGGACAGGAATTATAAACAGTGATCCTGCTATGACTTATGTGTCAATCCGCCCTGAAAGATATTCCTATGACATGGTTAAGGAAAGCGGTGAATTTGTAATAAACCTGACCACTAAGGATTTGGTTTCCGCCTGTGATTGGTGTGGAGTAAAAAGCGGAAGAAATTTTGATAAATTCAAAGAAACAGGTCTTACTCCTGTAAAAGGTAAAAGAGTGGATGCTCCTATTATTGAGGAAAGTCCAATAAATATTGAATGTAAAGTTAAAGACATAGTTCATTTGGGAAGCCATGATATGTTTGTAGCAGAAATTGTAGGAATTAATGTGGACAGCTCCATTGTTGATGAAAACAACAAGCTTTGTTTGGATAAAGCAGGTTTGGTTTCATATGCTCATGGAACATATTATTCATTGGGAAGAAGTCTTGGCACTTTTGGTTTCTCCACTAAAAAAGGTATGAAGTCTATTAAATAATAAAGGAGATAACTTTATGAAAATCAAAAAGTTATTTATGGTATTAACTATGGCTGTAATTACTTTGGGAATAAGTTCCTGCCAGACAGATGCGAAACCTAATTCAGCTCAGATGTATATAGAACCTGCCAAACTCACTGAACAGGAACAAAATATATTAAATTTGATGGTAACAGACGATAAAGAAAATTTAATAGTTGATTTTAAACTTGATGACAATGTTAAATCTATGGAAATTTCTCAATACCGTCTTGTGGACGGAAAATGGGCTCCCGAATCCAAAAGCAGAAGAATATTTACCGATAATGAGGGAAGATGTGCAATTTCTTATGAAAGACTGTCAGAGGGAATGAGATTTGCTTTGCAGTCTGAGAAAGAAAAAGGCAGCACATCTCATTTTACACCTCAGGATAAGCTTACAGATGAACAAATTTCACTTTCAAAAATTGGTGTGGGAACAACAAAGCTTTCTAACAAAACAAAGATTGAGTATGAAAAGGAAATACCTTTGGTTTTGCAGGTTATTACAAGTAAAAATGAAATACATTTGGTTTTAGACAGCTTTGACGCCCCTGAAAGCTATGCAGATAAAAACTATGAAGCAGTTTACATGATAACTGTTAAATTCAGCCAGCAGGAAATAGAAAATGCAGGTTAATTATTGTTTTTTTCAGTTGGGGCAGCAGTAAATGTGGTCATATCCTCCAACAGGCTGCGGTAAAATTCAGTGTTTTGCCGTATGGTGTTGGCATTAAAAGGACTTTGAAAACCTATGGAACGCAAATATTCTTTTAAATCACTTACTCTGCCTGAAATTATAAGAGAAGAATATACTTCTTTGGCAAAAGCTGAGTTTTGGGATTTTATAAAATTAAGTTCCATGGAAACATGAGAAGCTATGAGTAAATCTCCGGGAGAGTCAGCAAAACTTAAAATTATTGAGGACAGAAACATCAAACTGTCCTCGTTTTTATTATTGGGAAAGTATTCCGAAATAAGCTTTGAAAATATGGTTTCATATTCTTCCTGAGAAAGTTCGGATTTAGAATTTATTTCAAAATAAAGTTCAGTTAAAAAAGAGAAAAACAGAGTTTCTTTAATCAGGCGGTAAATACTTTTATCAGCGGAGATTTTTTCTTTTGCCATTACATCATAGGAAAAACCGCAGATTTGATTTACAGTGGAATCGATTATACCATTACAGCAGGATTGATATAGGCTTTCCCCTAAAATTCTGTTTAAAATTGTGTTTTCAATGGGAGAAGCAGGTGAAAAACATATAAACGGAGCAGACAGCTCTGTTATAAACAGGGGAAAAGGCAGGGAAAAGTCTTTTTTATCTGTGTGGAGAGTGTTTTTTTCTTTGCATTGGGTTATCATATCAAAAGCAAGTGGGGAAATATCCGAGGCTGAAGTTAAAAGATCTTTTTCGGAAAAATTGGATTCAGGCAATTCGGAAAGATGTTCTTCATATTCATTATAAAGTGGTATAATAAAATCTTTTGTATATTTAATAAGCATTTTAATTTCGGAAATATTATAGCAGGTATTTTGAAAATATATTTCTATCTGATTGTTAATATCGGATTTTGCAGCTTTTTTTTGTCTGTAATTTTGAATTTTTAAAAACAGATTGGAGGAATCTTCTAATAAATCAGGGGTTAATTTGTGGGTTTCTTTATTTGTCAGAAAATTTTCATAGGCATTTAGAAAATATTTGTTTTTATCAAAAGCTAAATTTCCCAGCGAAATTTGTGCACTGTTAAAATCTATGGTTTGATCTCGATTTATCGGCAGGAGATATTTATATCGGGAAAAATTGGCTTTATCCATTTCGGAAAGATTTGAGAAAATATAATCTTTATGGGGTGAAGAATTAACAGCAGAAAAGAAATTGTATTTTATATTCTCT
>JAHHUB010000049.1 GCA_020024175.1 Oscillospiraceae bacterium
TAATATCCCCCACACAAACATTAAAGAGGTTTCCTTGTTCATTTGTTGTAACAGTGTAACCCCGTGTTAAAACATTGAGAGGATTCAAACTCTCGAAAATCTTTGCTGTGTTTATTAATTCATTTTCTTTGGTTTTAATATATAAATTTATATTTTTTGTAAGACTTTTGGCGGAGTTTTTCAGAAATTCATCTTCTTTGGAAATTCTGTTTTTAATAAGAGATGTCAAATATTCCTCAGTGTAATTTTCCATACCCTGCTGATAAAATGTCAGTTTTTCTTTGAGATTTCTTTTTATCCTGACATTATAAGACTCAAGTTCAAAATAAATTTCCTCTGTATTTCTGCCTGCTGCTGCCGCTGCTGCACTTGGAGTGGCTCCTCTGTAATCCGCCGCAAAATCTACTAATGTATAGTCTGTTTCATGACCAACTCCTGTTATAATGGGAATTTTGCAGTTGTAAACAGCTCTTACAGTTTTTTCTTCATTAAAAGCCCACAAATCTTCCAGTGATCCTCCTCCCCTTGCTAAAATAATGAGGTCGCAGAGGTTTTCTTTTTCGATGTATTTTAAAGCTTTTGCTATGGTTTGGGCAGCTTTTTCTCCTTGCACCAAAACAGGATAAACCCTGAGCTTTGCCACAGGGTAATTTTTTCCTAATACATATATAATATCTTGTAATGCTGCTGCTCTCGCCGCTGTAACCACAGCGATATTCTCAGGGTATTTTGGGAGAGGTTTTTTGTGGTTTTCATCAAATAAGCCTTCTTCATAAAGCTTATTTTTTAGCTGTTCATAAGCTAAATTCAACGACCCCAAACCATCGGGCTGCATATCGTTTACATAAAACTGATATTCCCCTGTTTTTTCATAAATTGACACATACCCATGAGCAATAACTGACATTCCGTTTTCAGGCATAAACCTAAGCAAACTCGCATAGGAAGAAAACATCACTGATTTTATGGCAGCATCTTTATCTTTCAGCGAAAAATAAAAATGACCGGAACGATAGTGATTTACAAAATTGGAGATTTCTCCTTTTACATATAAATCCGACAGCAATTTATTTTCATCAAAAGTGCTTTTTACATATCTGTTAAGTGCCGAAACAGTTATAAGGTTATTCATTTCTATTTTTTACCTGTATTTTTAATATAAGCTCCCAAAATCCCGTTAATATAGGAAGCATCTTCTTCTACTGCATAGGTTTTTGCCAATTCCACTGCTTCATTAGCTGTTACACTGACAGGAATATCATCAAAACAGTTGATTTCGGTAATAGCCATACGCAAAATTGACAATGTGGTTTTAGGGAGACGGTTTATCTTCCATTTATGGGAATATTCAGAAATTATCTTATCTGCTTCTTCTTGATTTGCAATGGTTTTATCGCAAAGTTCTCTTGCAAATTCGTCAATTTCCAAATCTCTGCCCTCAACAGCATTGAAAATAATCTCATCAATACTGTCATCGCTGAAGATTTTTTCAAATATTATTGAAAAGGCCTGTTCTCTTGCTTCATGTCTTGTCATAGAAGTTTCTCCTCAAATATTAATTTTGTTTTACGATAAAACAAGTCCTCACGCTGTATGCGGAGGACTTTGAATTAGCTGTGATTGCAATTACTGAGCCGCAATAATTTCCGGTTCTCTTTCTTCAAATTCAATTCCCGCAACACAGATATTTACTCTTGAAACTGTAATACCGGTCATATTTTGCACTGCTTCTTTTACAGCATTCTGAATTTTTTCCGATGTTTCAGGAATTTTTGCACCGTTTTTTAAAACCACATGAATATCAATAGTAGCAACATCATCAGAAAGATTGATTATAATTGGCTTTGGAGATTGTTTTTTCATAAGCCAACCCTTTATATTAGTGGTAAATGTTGCCAAATCTGCAACGCCGTTTATTTCTTTTGCAGCAGTGCCGGCAATAGATGCAATTACTTCTTTGGAAATTTTAAGGCTTCCTGTCGGCTGTCTGTTTTCAACATTACTCATATATCATTACCTCACTCGAAATAAATATTTTTATGCAATCAGTATGTATATTATTATAACATAAAATTGTATATTAACAAGGTATTTTTATAAATATTTTTTGAATTTTTTCGTATATTTTTATCATTGCAAAATAGCGTTATTTGTATTTGAAAAATCAAGGGTTTTTAAATACTTGTTTTTTAAAACCAGTGTGAATATGGCACAAATTAATTCTGAAACTGCCACACCAAACCATACCATATCTTTTCCGCCTATCAGCACTGCAACTGCAATACCAACAGGAATTAATATAAATCCTCGAAGAGATGATATGATAAAAGAGTATTTCGGTTTTTTCACCGCAGTAAAAAATCCCAGAGTAATTACATTAAATCCAATAACAAGGAAACAATATGAGAAAATTTTAAGTGCTTTTACTGCATAAGAAATAAATTCATCACTTTCCCCGGAAATAAAAATATTTATAATACCTCTGCTGAAAATGCGGAAAACAAAAAACAATGCCACTCCGCTGACAAATGCAGAGAAAATCCCCATTTTATAAAGTTTCTTTATGTTTTTCTTGTTATTTTCACCCAAAGCATAGCTGATAAGAGGCTGTATTCCCTGAGAAATACCTGCCATTGTCATCAGCACAAGGTTAAATATGTAGGAAATAATAGTATAAATTACTACCCCGCTGTTGCCTATTAGTTTAACAAGCACAATATTATACATAAATACAGTTACTCCACTGGAAACTTCCATTATACAGTCAGGAAGTCCCAAAGGAATAATAGTTTTGTAAACTGACAAATTAGGTTTTACTTTTACAAATTTTAAATTGGACTTTTTCCCCATAAAATGTATAAAGAAAATAATAAAAGATGTTACCTGTGATATACCTGTTGCCCATGCAGCACCATTTATACCCCAATTCAGCTTAATTACAAAAATATAATCAAGACCTATATTGGTAATAGCTCCCAAACACATACAGGCTGTTGCAAGTACAGGAAATCCATCGGTTTTTACAAGTACTTCCAGGCAATATGACAATATATAAAATATACTGAATGAAATAAGTATGCCCAAATATGATTTTACATAATCCAAAGTTTCCGCATTGGCTCCAAGAAAATGTGCTATACCATCAAGATTAAGCATACCAAATAATGTTATAATCACTGATAAAACCGCTAAAACATAAAAATTCAGGGAAAACACCCTGTTTGCCTCATCATGATCACCTTTTCCCATAGCAACCGAAACCAAAGTCGAAGTACCTACTGTAAACCATAAAGCCAAACCAAACAAAACATTTACAAATGGCACCGATATATTTACCGCAGCCAATGCCAATTCGCTTACTCCGTTAGATACAAATATGCCATCCACCATTGTGTAGATTGTAAAAACCCACATTGAAACCACTGATGGAATAGCATATTTTAAAAACTTCTTTCCGATACTCATTTAATCACTTATGTCTCCTTTGCATAATATATTTTACAGTTTTATGAAAAATATAATAGCACAGAAAGTATTTTTTGTCAAATTAGTTGAATATTTATAAATTTTATTATTTTAATCTGTTAATTAAATTTGTTGTGATTTATAAAAAATTCAGCTTTTAAACCGCTGAAATATCACAGGTGATTTAAAAGCTGATATATAATGAATTTAGTTTTCACAATTATAATATGCTTAGCTTGTTTTTTATGAAAATTGTTTTTATTTAGATATTTTAATGGTTCTCTCCTTTTCTGTTTTACTTTTATAACAACAAAGCCTGCCTATTATTTGTTCACCTCAATTATAGAAACATTATCCGAGGAAACATTAGTTTCTTTTGCAATAATATCCCATATTTGTGCAGTTTCATCTGCCAATAAACCCTGAGTCTTTATAACTACATCGACTCTGTCATCATCTAAATAAACCATACAGTCCTCAAAACCTTTGGCTTTTATAAGATTTTCGATTTTACCCTCCACTTCAATGGCTTTGGCAAAAGCAGAGGCTTTTTCAGCCAGTTTGGTTTTCTCCTCGGTTCCTAAATTACTGTCAGATAAAACTTCTTTCAAAGTTGCTATGGCTTCATCACGGGATTTGGTACGGGAAAGTTTGGCTTCTGCAAAATAAACTTTTTCTTTTGCTTCTTCCACTTTGCCTTCCACATATTTGGCATCTCCATAATTTTTGCCTTTTTTCTCTTTAGATTTATCTTCATTTACACTTTCCACCACGGAATTTGACGCTGCCAGTTCTTTACCTATATCAGCATATTGCCAGTTTAAATAAACTGCAGCACCTAACCCAAGTACAAGTGCCCCTAAAATAACCTCTCTTTTTCCGAATTTCTTTTTCATGCTCAGTTCCTCCATATATCATTCTGATTTTATTTTACTTACCGACACTTTCGTGGACGGTATATCCAAAACAGTAGTTACTATTTGGATAATTTCATTTTTTATAACAGGATCATCTCCCCCTTCACAAAGAACAGCCACCCCTCTGATTTTAGGCTGGATTTTTCTTTCCACTAAAGCTTCTCTGCCGTTTTGTCCATCTATAACTATGTAATTACTTTCTTTGCTGTCTCTTTTTTGAACACTTTCGTTTTCATGGTTTTTTATATCTCTGGCTTCATCAAAACTGTTTCTCTCCTCAGCAGCATATTTATATTCCACACCGTTTTCCAAAGTTATCATAATTTTGGTTTTACCCGCCCCATCTGTAAAGGATAGCATCTCCTCCAATTTATTTTCCATACAGATTATATATTCACTTTCTGTTTGAATTTCCTTTTCTTTTTCGGGTTTATGGCTAGTTTCCATAGAAGAAAAAAACAAAAGTGCTATTCCGATAAGACCTGCTGCAACTATATATTTTGTGAATTTATCACTTTTTAAAATCTCCTCCAATTTCATTTTCAAACCCCACTTCCTTTGTTTTTGATTTTATTCCCAAAGCATTTAATATTTCTTCTGCTTCTTTTTGCCCTCCTTCACAGTTTGGCGGCAAAATAATTTCAGCATAGTTTATTTCTACACTGTGGTCATTTTTTACTGTAACATTAACATTTATTTCATCTGCTATTATATTTATGCTGATGAGTTCTCGATTTATTACTGATTTTATATTTTCTTCTACGGTTTTTTTTAAAATTTCATCAGCACGCTCAATTACTTTTGGGTTATATATTTTATTTTCCGAAAAATCCTCTGAAAATAAATTACGCAAATCATTTTTTAAAGGAAAAGACAAAATCATCAGCATTATTATAAGACCTGTGATGAATTTCATGGCTTTTTCTCCGAATTTAGGCACTGCCCCTGCAAACACGGCACAAACAATGCTTATGCAACATAAGCCATAGGCAAAATTTCTGATTTTGTCCATTTAAACACCTGCCCCTATAAATATGGCAATCCCTAATGAGATTACTACCATCACTGCATAAGCTGACAAAAAAGACAGAGTTATTTTCATAGCTTCACCACAGATATTTAATATACTGCCAATTTCTTTTATGCCTAAAATTTCAAAAATAAACATAGATATTTTACAGGTTATATACCAAACTGCTGCTTTTATCACAGAGGGCAAAAGACAGATAAGAACCATACCAACACCGAAAATTCCCAAAGATGATTTAATGATTTTCAAGCAGATTCCCGCCGTACTAAAGGCATCTGATACTGCTGAACCTATTATTGGTACAAATCCCGATATGGCAAATTTAGCAGTTTTTACAGCCAAATTATCAGTGGCAGTCCCCATAACGCTTTGAAGGGATAAAAATCCTGTAAACAAAAACATAATAAATCCCAAAAGCCATACCATAAAATTTTTTATAGAATTACCCACATTGGTTATTTCTGTTCTTTGAGAAACGGAACCTGCAAAACCCAGTGATATATATATTCCCAAAAAAGGTAAAGCAATTTTTTGAAGCAGTCCTGATGTAATATTGCATACTGCCAATACTCCCATATTGTATGCTCCAGCAGTTGTGGGCATACCTGACGAAACCATAACGGCTGATATGGAAGGAATCAGTGATGATATAAACACATTACAGTCCTGAGCTGCTTTTACTCCGGTTTTTATACAGTTTATTACAGGTGAAAGCAAAAACCCCGAAACACATAAAATTGCTGTGGTGCGAAAAATAGTTTCCGCCTGTTTTTCTCCGAAAGAATTCATCAGTGTTTTCACTGCACCTATAAGTATTGCAGCAACAATGGTTTCTGCCATAACTTTTGATGGTTTTCGCAAACTATCGGCAGTATATTTTAAAGATAAGTTTACAACTTCAGATGGTTTCATTTTGAGTATATCCGAAAAACTGGGACTTTTTCCGCTGAATTCATAATAGCTTTTTTGCATTTCCCGTGGAATATTTCTGATAATTTCTTCACCTATTTCTTCTGCCTCATTTTCAAAGTTGTCATATGCAAGGGCTGTTACTGTACTTAATATAATCATAACTGTTACAATAATAATTTTTATATATTTTAAAGCCATATCAGTTTCCCCGCTAAATCTAAAATTCCTGCCAACAGTGGTGCAGAAAGAACCAGCAATGCAGTTTTTCCCGCCATTTCAACCTTGGAGGCTATGGCGGTTTCACCACTATCCCTGCATACATCGGCAGAAACCTGTGTCAAAAAGCATATTCCCAGCGACTTTGTGAGAATTTCCAAAAACCCTCTGCCTGATGAAACTCCATTCATTATGTTTTTCATAATATTTATCACAGGTGTCAGAGATTTGAGTATCCAAAACAGAATTATTGCCCCTGCTGTTATTGTAACTGCCAGTGCCATTTCTTTTTTATGTTGTTTCAGCACTACTGCCGCTACCATCGCAGCAAAAGCAATTCCTGTTACTTTTATAATATCCATTTTTCCTCCTTTTAAAGTCTGAACAGAGTTTTAACTGTAGTGAATAATGTATTAATTTGATTAATTATCATCATCAGCACTACAATCAGTCCTGCCAAAGTGGTCATCATTGCTTGTTCTTCTCTTCCTGAGCGAATCAGTACCTGATTTAATACCGCCACTATTATGCCTATGGCAGCAATCTTAAAAATTAAATCCACATCCATGATTTTTCTTCCCCTTTCAGCTTGTCTTATTTTATAATATTAATATTATCTTTCTAATATTACTCAAAAAGCATTGACTTAATTTAAATTTCTGATATAATGAGGTCATGGATATGGGGGTATAGCTCAGTTGGGAGAGCGCTTGAATGGCATTCAAGAGGTCGTCAGTTCGATCCTGATTATCTCCACCAAATTTCAATAAACAAACCCCCGCTTCTTTTAAAAAGTGGGGGTTTGTTGTATAAAGAAAAACAGGAAACCATTTCTGATTTCCTGTTTAATATGTTATTGCGTAAGTGGTGAGTATTTAGTTAATCAAAATAGAATAATTCTTCAAACTTTTTATCAAGGGCAATACATAAAATAAGTGCAAGTTTGGCTGTAGGGTTAAACTGCCCTGTTTCAATGGAACTAATGGTGTTACGGGATACTCCCACAATTTCAGCAAGCTGAGTTTGGGATAAGTTTTTTTCATTTCTGGCTGCTTTTAAATTATTTTTTAGAACTAATTTTTCGTCCATAAATTCACCTGATAGCTCTATTATAATATTTTGGTAATATATGCAATAAAAAACACTATTGCTATAAGTCCCCATATTACCCCACAAAACAAAATAGCTTTTTCTTTTTGCCTAAACCATTTATACATATGTTGTCCACACATAACAGAGCAATACACTGAATAAATATCCTGATAAGGTTGGTTATAAAACATCTTTATACACATTAAAATGAGGCAGACAATTAAACCTATAATCATTCCCACATAGCTGCTTTTTTGTAATATATCTAACTCCATTTCATCCATTTGATTGGCTTTTCTATTTTGTGCTTTTTTTAAGATTTCTTCTCTATTCATAAAATACCTCCTTTAATTTGACAAGTATACTTGGTATTATCATTATATCATTACCAAGTTTACTTGTCAAGATTCTTTGCAAAGTTTTATGTGCAAACCTATCAGGCAGGAACAATTTGCAATACAAGGTATTTTAGGACAAATGCCCACTATTCCATGTGTTTATCATATCGGCTATTTGTATATTTTTATCTGTTATACATTTTGTTTCCTGTGATTGATTTGTTTACAAATTGCTGGTATTATAAAACAAAAAATAAATTTATCAGGAGGTCTGAAATGATTGTAAAGAATCCGTCAAAAGAAAAATTGGAAGAATGGAAATCAACTTGGATTAAATATAAGGATTTGATTAAACCTAACAGAAAAACAGGTCTTGAACTTTTGAAATATTTACAAACTAATTATTCATTAACGGAAATATTTGATACAGATGCTTTAAATGCCATAAGTTACACTGTATCAATGAATAAAAATTTGTCAGAAAAGCTGATAAATGGAGTTACACCTGTCCCTAGGGCATTTTACCTAAATAATATCGGACAGGGAGAGAAATTCTACCTTCCCCAAAATAAAGACAATAAAGAAATATGGGGTGGTGATATAACAAAAATCTTTGTGGGAATTGATTTGTCCAGTGGATTTTATTTGGTTGAAGGCAGCACAATGCTCTGGGATGAACTGTGCTGTTTTCAAGGCATAGATGAACAAGACTTGCAAAATTATGTTGTTGTTGCACAATATGTAAATGCTTTACAGCGTTTTGGAAAAATGAATATAATTGCAGATGAATAAACACTTTCTCCAGCACAATCTGATCCTTACAGATAGGAACGATTGCCTGTATCAGAGAGATTTTGACAAGTCATCACAATACCCCAATAATACTTTTTAGATTTTAAACTCAAATAAATACAATTATAATTCCCAAAAAAATGCTTAAAGTAAGCGTTTTTATAATGGGAATTTTTTCTTTTTCTGCATAATCTGTTTCTGTCAAACGGTTTTGAAAATAACTAATCGCATTTTCTATGGATTTTGCCTGTACAGATTCATCATATTTTCCCAAAACAAAACTTAAATTTATAAGTTCTTTTTTATCTGATTCATTTAGACAATTTTCTTTTTCTGATAAGGATTTTTCCAGACTTTACACAAAGGATAAACCTTTAGTTAAATTTTTTGAAAGACATTCAGCAAGAAAAAAACTTTTTAACAATTCATTATCCTTTATTTTTTCAAATGCTTCCCACAGAACAGCACTTTCATTTAAAATAATATTTTTAAGACAGGAAAGCATATAAATTGTATTTTTAAGTTGTTTTTTTTGCTTTTTTATAGTGCAGATTTTATTTATCCCAAATAATAACACTGCTGCTGCTGTCAAAATTATCCCTAATGTTTTCAATGTATTTTACCTCCCCAAAACGCTTAACTTTTGTAGGATTTTCAGCACCTTCCAAAAGTACCGCATATTTAAAAGCACCACTGTTTAACAACATTTTTATTTGTGGTTTGCGGAGAATTTCCTCCTCATCGGCTGCATGAACTGTTGTTATCAGTTCCACACCACTGTTAAGGCATAATCTTACAGCTTCAGTATCTTCCATACTGCCCATTTCATCACATATTATTATATCAGGAGAAAGTACCCGCACAGCCTGCATAATACCTTTGGCTTTCGGAATACCTGTAATCACATCTGTATTTATACCCACATCAAAAGTATATTTTCCTCTGTTATATCCGCAAATTTCATTTCGGCTGTCTATTACAGCGATTTTATAGGATTTACCTAAAGTGCCCACAGTTAGTTTAACTGCTAAATCACGAAGTAATGTAGTCTTTCCTGAAGAAGGTTCTCCGATTATAATAAGACTTTTTACTTTTTCACTGAAAAATCTGTCAGCAATTACTTTTGAACAATCAGGGTAAGCTTTGGCAAGCCTTATATTTAGAGAAGTCACATTTTCCACAGAGAAATTTTCACCATGAAAAAAACCGCCTATTCCCACTCTGTGCCCCTGTTCAGTAGTCAGAAAACCCTCTTTCAGCTCATTTTTATAAGCATGAACAGAGTATTTACAAAGTTTCAAAAAAATTTCTTCAATTTCGGATTTATCTATAGTAATTGAGTTTTTTTCTGTGGTATTATTTCCATTTTTATCCAGAAAACAGGCTTTGCCTTTTTTTATAACACAAAGAGGTTTGTCCACCCTAAGTCTAATTTCCTGTACATTATTCAAATCAACAATATTTTCAAAGTAATTTTTAAAATCTCTCAATTTATCATCTCCTTTTATGTAATAAGTATATTTTACAAAAAGGATTTTTATTACCTGCGGGGCAACCCCGCTGTCAGACGCGTTTATTAAATTTAACTGTAATTTTTAATATTACTCTCGCGGCGGGGC
>JAHHUB010000005.1 GCA_020024175.1 Oscillospiraceae bacterium
GTTCCGGTCCAAGTCTTCACAAAAGAGGCTATCGAAAAATTTCCAACACAGCTCCCATCAAAGAAACTCTTGCAGCAGGAATTGTGGATCTTGCACGAATTAAAGACAATGCAACTTTGTTTGACCCTTTCTGCGGCTCAGGTACATTTCTTGTGGAGGGTGCATTCCATGGACTTAAAATTGCCCCCGGCCTCCGCCGTCATTTTATTGTGGAAAAATGGGGATTAATTAATTCCTCTGTTTGGCAATCTGTCCGTCAGGAATGTTTTGATAATATAAGAAGAGGAGGCAGCTTTAAAGCTTACGGCTCAGATATTGATATGGAATGTGTAAATCTTTCCAAAGCAAATGCGGGCAATGCAGGAGTTGAAAAGCGTGTTTTCACCAAGCAGTGTGATATTGCGGATTTTGAGCCTTTTGGAGATAACCCGGTTGTTATCTGTAATCCTCCCTATGGTGAAAGAATGCTTGATATAAAACAGGCTGAAGAACTTTATAAAACTATGGGGCAAATCTATGCCAAACATCCGGAAGTTCCGTGGTACATTATTTCTCCCCACGAAGATTTTGAAAAATTCTTTGGAAAAAAAGCCGACAAACGCCGCAAACTCTATAACGGTATGATTAAGTGTCAGGTGTTTATGTATTTTAAATAATACAGTGAACATTATAATTAAAATTTGCTTATTTATAAAACCATAAACAAAAAGAGGAAGATTTTTTTAATCTTCCTCTTTTTTGTATTCAGTTTCTAAGTCAAATATAGGTTTACTTAATAAACAATTTTTCAAAATTACTCCAAAGAATTTTATCCTGTTCCTCTTTAGTCAAATCCAATGCCAAAAATCTTTTAAGTTCCTGCTCATGATCCCACATGGGAAAATCCGAACCAAACATAAATCTGTCAACCCCCAGATTTCTTATCATATTCACAGCCTTTTGGTTTTCTATGGCAAAAAGTGTACTGCTGGTATCAAAAATTACATTTGGCAAGTCAGCTAATTTTTTTTCCACATCATACCAATGATTATATCCTCCGAAATGTGCTGCAATAAACAGAGTTTCTGGGACTTTTTTTGCTGCTGCTGCCAATCTTTCCGGAGATGAAGCATCATACCTGTTGTCACCCGTGTGCATCAGTATAGGCAGTCCTCTTTTTCCTATTTCTCTGTACATTTTAATAGCATTTTCATCATCTATATTGTACATCTGAAAATCAGGATGAAGTTTTATTCCTTTTAACCCCAGTTCCTTAACTCTGTCTAATTCTTCAAAATTTTCATACTGAGGGTGAAATGAGCCTAAACCAATAAACTTAGAATATTTTTGAACTTCTTCACTGATAAAACTGTTTAATGATTCCACTTGTCTTGGATGAGTGGCAGAACTTGATACCAAATATGTGGTAACTCCTATTTTGGAACCGCTTTCTATAAGCATTTCCGCAGTTCCGTTATATCGCATAGGACTGTTATAAAAACTGCCTATGGATTTGACAGCTTTTCCGGCAATTTTGTTAGGGAAAATATGAGCATGACAGTCTGCTATTTTTCTATTCATAATTTTCATATCCTTTTACATCAAAATAGCTGCCGCAAAGTGCAGCAGCTATCTTATTTATAATTACAAACTATTCATTGCACTTGAAAAGGCGCTATTGGCATTATTGTTATTGTTGTCATTTACAACTTCAATATCAACACTGTCATAATCAACCACACCTGTACCTGCAGGAATAAGTTTACCAATAATAACATTTTCTTTAAGTCCACGGAGATTATCAGATCTGCCATCTATTGCAGCTTCTGTAAGAACTCTTGTTGTTTCCTGGAAGGATGCAGCAGACATAAATGAATCTGTAGCCAAGGAAGCCTTTGTGATACCCAAAAGCACCGGAATAAATGTAGCAGGCTTTCTGTTGCCGCCATCCAATGCGTTAAGTCTTTCAATTTCTTCATTAGCAATAAGACCTTTGGATTTATCAATAAGTGAACCGGAAATAAGGTCAGTATCACCTTGATCATCAACCTTAACTTTACGGAGCATTTGTCTTACAATAACTTCGATATGCTTATCGTTAATATCAACACCCTGTGTACGGTATGTTCTCTGAACTTCACTGATGAGGTAATCCTGTACAGCCAGTTCACCCATAACAGTAAGGATTTCATTAGGTTCAATAGCACCCTCTGTAATTTGATCGCCCTTGTTGATATAGTCGCCTTCCTTAACCTTGCGGGTACTTCCGTAAACAATTTGTTTTTCAAATACTTCGCCTGTTTTGTTGTCAGTAACAATAACAAATTCATTGCCCTTAGGATCGTGTTCAAGAGATACAACACCGTCCAAATGGCTGATAACAGCAGCATTTTTAGGTCTTCTGGATTCAAAGAGTTCTTCAACACGAGGAAGACCCTGTGTAATATCACTGGCAGATACAACACCGCCGGTATGGAATGTACGCATTGTAAGCTGTGTACCTGGTTCACCGATGGACTGAGCTGCAATAATACCAACTGCTTCACCGATTGCAACAGGCTGACCGTTTGCAAGGTTGACACCGTAGCACTTGGAGCATACACCATTTTTAGCTTTACAGTTGAGAATTGTACGAATCTTAACTTTCTTGTAGCCTGCATCAACAATCTTCTTAGCATCAAATTCGTCCATGAGTTTATCTTTGGATACGATAATTTCGCCTGTAGCAGGGTTAATGCAATCTTCTGTCAAATATCTGCCTGTGAGTCTTTCTTCCAAGCTTTCAACTACACGGTTTCCATCGCAGATTTCTTCTACCCAAATACCTTCTGTTGTGCCACAGTCATCTTCACGGATAATAACATCCTGAGATACATCAACAAGACGTCTTGTAAGGTAACCGGAGTCCGCTGTACGCAAAGCTGTATCGGCAAGACCTTTTCTTGCACCTCTGGCAGAGGAGAAGTATTCCAATATATTAAGACCTTCACGGTAGTTAGCACGAATCGGAATTTCGATTGCGCGTCCTGATGTATTTGCAATAAGACCACGCATACCTGCAAGCTGTCTGATCTGATCCATGGAACCACGGGCACCGGAATCAGCCATCATAAAGATTGGGTTTCTTTCACCGAATGTAGCATTAAGAGCATCTTTAACCTTAGCTGTAGTTTCATTCCATGTCTTGATAACTCTTTCGTATCTTACATCGTCGGAGATGAAACCTCTTTCATACTGACGTTTTATTACATCAATCTGCTTATCTGCTTCAGCCAGGTATTGAGCCTTTTCAGGTGGAATCAGAGCATCACATACAGCAACTGTCAATGCACCTATTGTGGAATATTTATAACCCTGGGACTTGATATTATCCAAAACTTCGGAAGATTTTGTTGTTCCGTGAGTTCTTATACATCTGTCGATGATTTTACCAAGTTCTTTCTTACGAACCAAGAATGAAATTTCCAAATCGAGAATCTTATCTGGGTCTGTTCTGTCAACATAGCCAAGGTCCTGAGGAATAGGGTCATTAAATATAAGTTTACCAACTGTACAGTCAATATTCTTTGTGTATCTTGTGCCGTTAATTTCCTTAGACATTCTAACCTTAATAGGTGCATGAAGTCCTACAGCTCCTGCCTGGTAAGCCATATAAGCTTCCATAGAATCGCGAAATACTTTGCCTGCACCCTTTTCGTCTTCTCTTACCATTGTGAGGTAATATGAACCCAAAACCATATCCTGTGTAGGAACAGTTACAGGTTTACCGTCAGAAGGCTTTAAAAGGTTGTTAGAAGCAAGCATAAGGAATCTTGCTTCTGCCTGTGCTTCAGCGGAAAGCGGAACGTGAACAGGCATCTGGTCGCCGTCAAAGTCAGCATTAAACGCAGTACAGGACAATGGATGAAGCTTTATAGCTTTACCTTCAACAAGTACAGGTTCAAATGCCTGAATACCAAGACGGTGAAGTGTAGGTGCACGGTTAAGAAGTACGGGATGATCCTTGATAACAACTTCCAAAGCATCCCAAACTTCCTTAGTGGAAGCTCTTTCTACCATTTTTCTTGCACTCTTTATATTTTGTGCCACTTTTTGGTCAACAAGTCTCTTCATTACAAAAGGCTTAAAGAGTTCCAAAGCCATATCCTTAGGAAGACCGCATTGGTACATTTTAAGTTCAGGGCCTACAACGATAACGGAACGTCCGGAGTAGTCAACACGCTTACCCAGGAGGTTTTGTCTGAAACGACCCTGCTTACCTTTAAGCATATCGGAAAGAGATTTAAGAGGTCTGTTGTTAGGACCTGTAACAGGCTTGCCGCGTCTGCCATTGTCAATAAGAGCATCAACAGCTTCCTGCAACATTCTCTTTTCATTTCTTATAATAATTTCAGGTGCTTTTAAATCTAAAAGCTTTGCAAGACGGTTATTTCTGTTGATAACTCGTCTGTATAAATCATTCAGGTCACTGGTTGCAAAACGGCCACCGTCCAAGGGAACCATAGGACGAATATCCGGAGGAATTACCGGGATACAGTCCAAAATCATCCATTCCGGCTTATTTCCGGAAAGTCTGAATGCATCACATACTTCCAAACGCTTAATAAGTTTTGCACGTTTTTGTCCTGTAGCAGTTTCCAGTTCCACCTTGAGTTCTTCGGAAAGTTCATCCAAATTAAGTTCCTGCAAAAGTTCCTTTATGGCTTCTGCACCCATACCTGCCTTGAAATCTTCTCCATAAGCTTCTCTCATCTCTCTGTATTCCTGCTCATTGAGCAAGGAATACTTTTTGAGATTTGTTTTACCTGGGTCTATTACAACATATGATGCAAAGTACAACACCTTTTCAAGAAGTCTTGGTGACATATTAAGAAGAAGTCCCATTCTTGAAGATGTGCCTTTGAAGTACCAGATGTGTGAAACGGGAGCTGCCAGTTCAATATGTCCCATTCTTTCGCGTCTAACTCTGGCTCTTGTTACTTCAACACCGCAGCGTTCACAAATTTTGCCTTTATAGCGAATTCTCTTATATTTTCCGCAGTTACATTCCCAGTCCTTTGTAGGGCCAAAAATCTTTTCACAGAAAAGTCCGTCTTTTTCGGGTTTTAGTGTGCGGTAATTTATAGTTTCAGGTTTTGTAACTGCACCATAAGACCATTCTCTTATTTGTTCGGGTGAAGCCAGGCCTATTTTAATTGAATCAAAAACATTAAACTCCAAATTATGCCCTTCTTCCTTTAATAATTTTCCTCATCGTCTAATAAATCGTCAGAATCAAGATCAAAATCCTGGAAATCATCTACAGATTCCAAATCACTTTCACTTGGCTCTGTATCTTCCCAGTCAGGGTTATCTTCGATACCATAGCCTTCTTCTTCCAGCTCACTGTCGTTCTTAACTTGTTCATCAACAAAGTCTACATCATCATCAGCCATTCTCAGTCCTACATCATCATCGTCGTAAGTCTGCTGAAGATCGATTTCGTTCTTATCCTTGTCATAAACTCTTACATCAAGACAGAGGGACTGAAGTTCTTTAATAAGAACCTTAAATCCTTCCGGAACACCGGGTTTAGGAACATTCTTACCCTTAACAATAGCTTCAAATGTCTTTAGACGTCCTGAAATATCGTCAGATTTAACAGTAAGAATTTCCTGAAGTGTGTAAGCTGCACCATATGCTTCCAATGCCCAAACTTCCATTTCACCGAAACGCTGACCGCCGAACTGAGCTTTACCACCCAAAGGCTGCTGAGTAACAAGTGAGTATGGACCTGTGGAGCGGGCATGGATTTTATCATCTACCAAGTGGTGAAGTTTTAAGTAATACATATATCCGACTGTAACAGGGTTATCAAATTGTTCACCTGTTCTGCCGTCACGGAGCCAAATCTTGCCGTCTTCGGAAAGACCTGCTTCTCTGAATGCCAATCTAATATCATCTTCATGTGCACCATCGAATACAGGAGTCATAACCTTGCATCCCTGAGCTGCTGCTGCCATACCCAAATGAACTTCCAGTACCTGACCTATGTTCATACGGGAAGGTACGCCCAATGGGTTAAGACAAATATCAAGAGGTGTGCCGTCTGGGAGATATGGCATATCTTCCTGAGGAAGAACTCTGGATACAACACCCTTATTACCATGGCGACCTGCCATTTTATCTCCAACTTGAAGTTTTCTCTTTTGAGCAATATAGCAGCGTACAACTGAATTTACACCGGGAGAAAGTTCACTGGAATTTTCTCTTGTGAATACCTTTACATCAACTACTATACCATATTCACCATGAGGAACTTTCAGGGAATTATCTCTTACTTCTCTTGCCTTTTCACCGAAAATAGCTCTGAGAAGTCTTTCTTCAGCATTGAGTTCAGTTTCGCCCTTAGGAGTAACCTTACCAACCAGAATATCCCCTGCCTTAACTTCGGCACCTACACGGATAATACCTCTGCTATCCAGATTTTTAAGCATATCCTCGCCCACATTCGGAATATCTCTTGTGATTTCTTCCGGACCGAGTTTGGTTTCTCTGGCTTCAATTTCATATTCTTCAATATGAATAGATGTGTAAATATCTTCTTTTACAAGTTTTTCGTTAATAAGTACAGCGTCTTCGTAGTTGTATCCTTCCCAAGTCATAAAGCCTATGAGCATATTTTTACCCAAAGAAATTTCACCTTGGTCTGTGGATGGACCATCTGCAATGACTTGTCCTTTATTTACTCTTTCGCCTACTGAAACGATTGGTCTTTGATTTATGCAAGTTCCCTGGTTTGAACGGAGGAACTTAATGAGTCTTTGAATTTCAAGTTTGTTGTCATCTGTTCTGATTGCAATTTCGTCTGCGGATACTCTTTCCACAACACCGTCATGTTTAGCCAAAACAACAACACCTGAGTCAACTGCTGCTTTGTATTCCATACCTGTAGCAACAATAGGAGCCTCTGTGGTGAGAAGAGGAACCGCCTGTTTCTGCATGTTTGAACCCATGAGAGCACGGTTAGCGTCATCGTTTTCAAGGAATGGAATCATGGATGTGGCAACGGACAATACCATCTTAGGAGAAACGTCCATGTAGTCAACCTTTTCAGGAGATACTTCCTGAATAGAATCTCTGTAACGCACTGTTACTTTATTTCTTGCAAATCTACCTTCTTCTGTAAGAGGTTCATTTGCCTGAGCTACTACATAGTTATCTTCAACATCGGCAGTCATATATTCATATTCGTTTAAAACAATACCTGTTTCCTTATCCACTCTGCGGTAAGGAGCTTCTATGAAGCCGTATTCGTTGATTTTAGCAAAAGATGCCAAATAAGAAATAAGTCCGATGTTAGGGCCTTCAGGAGTTTCGATAGGACACATTCTGCCATAGTGAGTATAGTGAACGTCTCTTACTTCAAATCCTGCACGATCTCTTGACAAACCACCGGGGCCCAATGCGGAAAGTCTTCTTTTATGAGTAAGCTCTGACAGAGGATTGGTTTGATCCATGAACTGGGACAAAGGAGAAGAACCAAAAAATTCCTTAATAGCTGCTACAACAGGACGAATATTAATAAGGGATTGAGGGGACATTGTTTCGGGGTTTTGGGATTGAGTTGTCATTCTTTCTCTTACAACTCTCTCCATTCTAGAAAAACCGATTCTGAACTGGTTTTGAAGAAGTTCACCTACACAGCGAATTCTTCTGTTTCCAAGATGGTCAATATCATCGGTTGAGCCAATGCCGTAAACAAGTCCGCACATATAGTTAATTGATGCAAAAATATCATCTGTAATAATATTTTTGGGAATAAGTTCATCACATTTTATGCGGATTAAATCTCTTAGAGCATCTTCATCATTTCCGGCTTCATCTAAAATATCCATCAAAACAGAATATTTTACTTTTTCTACTATGCCGTATTCAGTGCAGTCAAAATCAACATAATCATTTATGTCAACCATACCGTTTGACATAACTTTTATTGTTCTGTTTTCGTCGATTTTAATGTATACTGTATCAACACCGATTTTTTCGATTTGTTTTGCTTTTTCCTTTGTAAGAACTTCGCCTTCATCGGCAACTATTTCTCCTGTGCGGGGATCAGCTACAGGCATAGCCAATTCTCTGCCTTCTATTCTGTCGGAAATGGCAAGTTTTTTGTTATATTTATATCTTCCAACTCTGGAAAGGTCATATCTTCTGGAGTCAAAAAACAAAGAGTCAATATGAGATTGAGCGCTTTCTACTGTTGGAGGCTCACCTGGGCGAAGTTTTCTGTAAACTTCAATGAGAGCTTCTTCGGTATTTTGTGTAGAATCTTTTTCGAGAGTTGCTCTGATAAGTTCATTGTCGCCGATGAGGGAAATAATTTCTTCATTGGAAGCAACACCCAAAGCACGGATAAATGTAGTTATAGGTAATTTTCTGTTTTTATCTATTCTTACATAGAAAATGTCGTTTGAATCGGATTCGTATTCAAGCCAAGCACCTCTGTTAGGATTAATAACCGAAGAAAACAGTTCCTTACCTGCCTTATCTCTGGTGGATGCAAAATAAACGCCCGGAGAACGAACAAGCTGTGATACAATAACACGTTCAGCTCCGTTTATAATAAAAGTACCGCTTTCGGTCATTTTTGGAAAATCGCCCATATAAACTGTCTGTTCTTTTACTCCGTCATCACTTTCTTTATTAAGAAGGCTTACTTTGATATGCAAAGGAGCTGCATATGTTGCATCTCTTTCTTTGCATTCCTCAATGGAATATTTTGTTTTGTCACTCAGTTCATAGTCGATAAAATCAAGTACTAAATTTCCCTGATAGTCTGTAATAGGAGATACATCTTTAAGTACCTCTTTCAGGCCATATTTCAGAAACCATTCATAGGAATTTTTCTGAACCTCAATGAGGTTTGGCATCTCCACTACTTCATTAATTTTCGAGTAAGTCTTGCGGACGGTTTTGCCTTGTTTAACGGTCTTTACATTCTTCATAGGCTTCTCACTCCATTCCTCTGTCTTTGCTTTGTAGGCCAATTATAAAAACCATGCAGAAATATTAATTTAATCAAAATGTATTGATATATTGAATACTGCGTGGTATAATAACTTGGATAATAAAATGCTATTGTACATTCTGATACATTGTAGTATTATACAATATTATTTTTCTATTGTCAACAGTTTTTACTATTTTTTTTGTTAATATTTCCGATAATATTCAAAAATCAATATAAAACACATTTTATTTAAGGCGGATTATATTTTATGCATTCTTTTTTTCTTAAAATAAAAAATTCGGGATTTTATACCTTTATTAAATTTGGTATTACAGGAGCTGCCAATACCTTGATAAATTTTCTGGTATTTACACTTTTGTCAGTGGTATTAAATTTTAATATGTACTTTTCCGAAATTTTGGCTTACTCCTGTGGTATGCTCAACAGCTATGTTGTAAACAGAAACTGGACTTTTACCACCTCCGAAAAATTTTGGAGTGGCCAGCTTATTAAATTTATTGTTACCAATCTCTTTGTCATGTTTTTAAGTTTAATTCTCTTAAATATTTTTACGGAAAAATTATTTTTTTCAAAAATAATAGCAAAAATATTTGCCACTGTAATCACAACTGTGGTAAACTTCCTTATCAGCAAAATTTGGATATATAAAAATTAACTTTTATTAAAAACCGCAGCATGATTTTAAACATACTGCGGTTTTTATTTTTAACTTATAAATTTATATTTTTTATATATTCGTATATTTTCTCTAAAATACGGCTGTCAGCAGAAGAAATAAATTCATCTTTGGTTTTGCAGAAAGAAGTGAATATAATATACTGACAAAATGCAGAAACTGCCACATCGGCATTAAATTGTTTTCTGTCTATTTTAAAATCAGTATTTTTACACATTTCATCATAGTATTTATCTAAAAACTTATCAGATGAAGACTTTTGAATAAACAACTCACTCTTTTCATTGAATACATAAGCAAATCTGCCAAGGTCCAGAAAATAAGGTAAAATATCACAATATTCCCAATCTATAATATATGGCTTATTTCCTGATAAAATTACATTAATAGGCAGTAAATCATCATGAATAAGCGTTTGTGGAACATTAAAAAAGCGATTTTTTACATATGGGAAAATATCTTTTAAATAAGGTGCATACTCTTTCACCTTTTCAAAATTATTATAAATTTCCTTTTTAAAATAGTTATCTGCTTTTTCATTTTGTCCACTGGTTGTCAAGTAGAAGTTTTGTATTTTTCCCAATTCTTTTCCTATCAGTTCAGCTTGTTCCATATTGCAATTTCTGGCATCAGTACCATCTATGTATTCCATAGTAACATATTTATTATCATCTGCTTCAAATCGGTTAAAAATTTTAGGAATATTAAAATCCTTCCCTGCAAAGTATTTATCATATTTTATTATATCTCTGCCCTTGCCGCATTTTTTCAGAATAATTTTGCTTTCTTCCAAAAAATACACATCATATACTTTATCAAGCCTGGTATCCACAAAGCGCCATACTTTTTCTGTATTTTTTACACTGCATTTTTCCAGTATGAATTTTATGTCTGATAATTCTTCTGTTGTCAGCTTTCTTTTTTCATTCATGGTTAAATTTTCTCCTAATTGAAATTAAAAGCGCCTGAAACTAAAATCAGACGCTTTAAAATATTTATTAACCATTATCCTTACTGCAGCCTGTGATATGAATTGCATGAACAGGGCACTTTTCAATACAAGTTCCGCAGTTGGTGCACTTTTCAGGGTCTATTGTAGCCAAGTTGTTAGCTAAAGTAATTGCACCTGAAGGACAGTTCTTAACACAGATACCACAGCCGATACAGCCTACTGTACAAATCTTTCTTACTACAGCACCCTTATCCTTTGAAGAACATTGCACTGCAACTGTGCTTGTAACAGGCAAAATACTGATGATGGATTTAGGACAGGTATTAGCACAAATTCCACAGCCTACACAGACATCTTTGTCAACCTTTGCAACACCATCTATAAGGTGAATTGCGTCATACGGACACGCTGCAACACAGTCGCCGTATCCAAGACAACCGTATGAACAAGCATTGTCACCGCCATAGTAAACAGCGGCAGCTTTACAGGTTTTAGGACCGTCAAAATCAACTGCTTTTTGTGTGTTGGCACTACAGCCGTTACATTTTACAAATGCGTATTTAGGTGTAACTGCTGAACATTCAACACCGAGAACGGAGCTGAGTTCGGATGCAGTTCCTGCACCGCCGGGTACACAGAGATTTGTGGGAACATCACCTTTAAGCAATGCTTCTGCGTATTGATCACAGCCTGCATAACCACAGGCACCGCAGTTAGCACCGGGAAGACAATTTCTTACATCGTCAAATCTTTCATCAACTTTAACTGCCATAAACTTTGAAGCTATGGTCAAAATAAGTCCCGCAAGTAAACCGATAACGGTAACTATAAGAACAGGTGTTAAAAAATCCATTTTTCATTCTCCTATCATTATTTCGTTATCGAGGTTTCTATTATACCATACCGCTGAATCCCATAAAGGATACAGCTACTATTGAAGCCGCTACCAATGTTATCGGAATACCTTTAAAACATTCAGGTACATCACAGTTTTCCATCTTTTGTCTTACTCCTGCAAAAAGAACCATTGCAAGCATAAATCCAATACCTGCTCCTATTGCATTTACCAAGGATTCCACAAATCCGAATTTGCTGTCAATATTTTGAATTGTAACACCCAAAACAGCACAGTTTGTTGTAATCAAAGGAAGGTAAACACCTAATGCGGCATGAAGTGATGGAATATATTTTTTAAGGGCAATTTCAACTAATTGTACCAAAGCGGCAATTACCAAAATAAATACAACTGTCTGCAAATAACCCAGTTTGTTTGGCTCCAGTAAATGGGTGTAAATCGGGTGAGTAACAGAAGTTGCCATTACCATTACAAAAATTACGGCAACACTCATACCGAAAGCCTGATCAAGTTTTTTAGAAACACCGAGGAATGGACAGATACCCAGAAATTTGGACAAAACGAAGTTATTAACGAGGACAGCTCCTACGAATATTACTGCTAAATTTCCCATATTCTATTCTTCCTCCTTATTAGCCTTCTGACAAACGGAAGCAGCTGGACAAGCTGCACAGGCAAAACTCTTTTTCTTGATTGCTTTTCCATTTGTCAATTTGTTAATAATAGCAATCAGGCAACCGAATACAAAAAATCCTCCGGGAGCCAATGAGAAAATTGAAATAGGTTCCATAAAATTAATTGTAACAGGCAATCCCATCCATGTTCCAGCACCCAGGATTTCTCTTATTGAACCCATGCAGAACAGGGCAAAAGTAAATCCCAAACCCATGCCTACAGCATCAAGAAATGAATCAAATACACTGTTTTTGCTGGCAAACATTTCCGCTCTTCCCAATACAATACAGTTAACAACAATAAGTGGCAGGAATATGCCCAATGCGTTATACAAATCTATTGCATAAGCTTCTACCAAAGCTTTGATAACTGTTACAAATCCTGCAATTACAGTGATGTAGCAAGGGATTTTAACTTTATCCGGGATTACATTTTTAAGAAGTGAAATTACCACATTTGAACCGATAAGTACCAATGTTGTTGCAAGTCCCATACCAATTCCGTTTTTAGCAAGTGATGTAACTGCCAAAGAAGGACAGGTACCCAGTATCAAAACCAAAGTAGGGTTTTCTTTAATGATACCGTTGGTAAGAATTTGCAGTTTGCTTTTTTTCTCAGCCATTATTTACCCTCCTTAACTGTTTCAAAGATGTCAAATGCAATGCTTACTGCCTTTTCAAAAGCTTTGGAGGAACGTGTTACTCCGGCGATTGATTCAACACCGCTTAAAGATTTATCTTTATTATCATATTGTGATGTATAAGGTTCTTCCTTAACTTTGGAACCAAGTCCTGGTGTTTCGCTGTTTTCAAGGTTCTTAACTTTGGAGATTGTTCCATCAGCTCTGATACCGCACATAACTACCAAACCGCTGCTGTCATAACCTATAGCTTTGGTTGTGATAACAAATCCTGCGCCGTTTTTAGCCTTGTAAACATCAATTACACCTTCGGGAAGTTCCATTTCGATTTTTTCAAAATCATCTGCATCACTGAGAACTTCAATTCTGGCAGCTTTTGCAGCTTCTGCTTTGTGTTTGGTAATAATTGGATCTGTAATTCCCTGTACATAAACCAAAATAGAGGATATAACAAGACAGATAACAACAATAACCAATACTGGGTAGGCTAAATTGTTTTTGAAACTATTTTTTTTCAATTTTCTTACCCCCAAACGCTTTATTCATTGTGAGATTATCAATATGAGGATTAATAATGTTCATAAGCAAAATCGCATAGGAAACACCCTCAGGATATGCACCGAATTTTCTTATAAGCATTGTGAGAACGCCACAACCAATACCGAAAATAAGTTTGCCTTTTTCAGTCATAGGAGATGTGGTGTAGTCTGTAGCCATAAAAAATGCGCCTATCATAAGACCGCCGCCCAAAATTTGATACATAGGATTATATCCGAAGAAGAATGAGAATATAATAACTGTAGCTATGTACGCCACCGGAATTGTAGGTGTGATAACCCCTCTGAAAATAAGGTAAAGTCCGCCGATGATAAGAGCCAATGCACTGGTTTCACCCAATGAGCCTCCAATATTTCCAAGGAACATATCCATAAGAGATGGGAGTGCTTCAGTGTTGCCTGCTGCAATAAGTCCCATAGGTGTAGCTCCGCCCACTGTTTCCAAAGCAGCACCATGAGGAGCTACAAAGCTTGTCATAGGGCCTGCAAAAGAAACAAGCAAAATAATTCTGGCTGTAATAGCCGGGTTTGCAAAGTTTTTGCCTATGCCTCCGAAAAGACATTTAACGGCTCCAATTGCAACCAAACAACCGAAAATTGCCATAGGAATCGGCAAAGTTACAGGAAGATTTAGAGCTAAAAGCACACCTGTTACAACAGCACTTAAATCGGAAATTGTTTGCTCTTTTTTGTTAATTAAATTGTAAAGATATTCAAATCCCACACAGCATACAACGCATACTGCAATCAAAAGTAATGCTCTGAATCCAAAGAAGATTACGGAGGCAATCATTGCCGGTACAAGTGCAATTACAACATCAAGCATAATTTTTGAAGTTGTAATATCCGATCTTACATGGGGAGACGGAGCAACTGTCAATTTGTTATTCAATCTACTCACCTCAATATTATTTCTTAGAATTTACAAGTGATTTAGCCAATTTATTTGTCAAAACAAGATTTTTCTTTGCAGGGCAAACATAAGAACAGCAGCCACATTCCATACAGAGATTGACTTTTAATTTTTTAAGTGCGTCAACATCTTTTCTGGCATATGCAGCAGAAATAGGAGCAGGCATAAGATTAAATGGGCAGGCTGTAACACATCTTCCGCATTTAATGCAGGCTGTTTCAGGCTTTTCTACACTGTCTTTTTCATTGAATGCCAAAATAGCATTGTTGTTTTTGATAACAGGTGCTTCATCATTTCTGGCTGCTGTACCCATCATAGGACCACCATAGAGAATCTTCTTTGGTTCTTCCTTGTAGCCACCGCAAAATTCAATGACATCTTTAATTTGAGTTCCGATTGGAACAATTACATTCTTAGGATTTTTAACGGCACTTCCGTCCACTGTAAGTCTTTTGGAAACAAGTGGCATACCTGTTTTAAGGTACTTTGCAAGGAAAGCTACAGAGGTAACATTGCTAACAATGGTTCCCACATCGGCAGGCAGCATTCCTTCCTCTACAATTCTGCCGGTTACCTCATAAATCAGGACTTTTTCACCGCCCTGGGGGTACTTGGCTTTAAGGGATACAACTTTCATGTTGTTTACTTTAGAAGAAAGACTTTCCATTAGTTTAATAGCATCAGGCTTGTTATCTTCAATTCCAACATAAACATTCTTTATTCCCAACCATTTTTGAATGGCATTAATACCGTCAATAATATTTTCGCTTTCTTCCATAAAACATCTGTAGTCAGATGTGATATATGGTTCACATTCAGCACCGTTGATTATGAGAGAATCAACTTCTGCAAGATTTTTAGGGCTGAATTTTACATAAGTCGGAAAACCGGCTCCACCAAGTCCTACCAAGCCTGATTCTTTAACTGCATTGATAAAATCATCAAAGCTGTTTACAACAGGAGGTTTAACATCCTCTGATACTTCCTGAAGCTTATCTGTTGTAATAACAACTGCTTTGCATGAAGCTCCGTTTGACAATATAACATCGTCAATCGCTGTTACTTTTCCGGAAACACTGGAATGAATAGGAGCACTGATAAATCCTGATTGTGCACCTATTATCTGTCCTACTTTAACCTCGTCCATAAGTTTTACAGCCACATCACAAGGCTTACCTATATGTTGTGACATTGGTATAACAACTTTGTCAGGAATAGGCATAATCTCTGTAGCGCTGTTTTCGGTATTTTTATGGTGTTTTACAAAAATACCATTTAATGACTTAGACACTGTTTCATCCTCCAATACCTTTTTAATTTATAAAAGAACTAAAGGGTTTAACCTCTAATTTTATATAACCTAACTGTTTTTCCGATCAACTTTAATTTTAGGATTAATTTTATTTAAAATCGGAAGTATATATTTAAGTGTTGTACCTGTTAAAATTCCCATAATAACCCCGGACAACACTAAACCCGGGGCATAATAAGATGTGAGCCATGATTTCATTATAAAGCATGACATCAAAAGCTGTCCCATATTGTGGGCAATTCCCCCGAATATGCTGAGCATCAAATATGAAAAAGGGTTTTTTCTTTTTTTGGAAAGGAGCAGCATAACAGTTACAGAGAAAATTCCACCTGAAACACTCATAAAACCTGCTGTAACTCCTCGGGTAAGTCCAATAAACAGGGACTTTAAAACAGCTATTGTATAAGCCGAATTACCACCTGAAAAAAACAGCATATACATAGTTACAATATTGGAAAGACCGGGCTTTATTCCGTTTGGCATAGGTGGCAGTAAACTTTCCAAAAATGACATCACCATAGCAAGTCCAAAAAACACACCCATAAAAGCTACTTTTTTAGCAGTACGATGTTTCAGTGAAAAGCACCCCTAACCAATATTATAATCTTTCATTGAAAATTTACCCGAAGCATCTTCAAAGATAAATTTGTCCTTATATGCAGGACTTACATATATATTAAGTTCATCATCAACGGCTATGATATAAAATTCATCTTGGTTTAAATATTTTCCCAAATTATCAAGACCGTCATTAAAAATCCATGTTGACATACAGTCGGCAAGTCCGCCGTTTTTGCTTATTACTGTAACAGAAATTAAACCTTTATCAGTGGGATAGCCTGTTTTTAAATCTAAAACATGGTGGTATCTATCACCTTTTTCGTCTACAAAAAATCTTTCATAATCCCCTGTAGTTGCCATGGTATAACCATCCAAATCCACTATTCCTATATACTCGTTTTGAGAGCCTCTCGGATTTCTGACACCAAATTTCATATCATCTCCATTGGGTTTTTTGCCTATAACCATAAGGTTTCCCCCAAGAGAAACATATCCTTTCACCTTGTTTTTTTCTGCGATTTCTTTTACCATATCCACAGCAAAACCTTTGGCAATTCCGCCTAAATCAAGTCCCATACCCTTTTCTTTTAAAAAAGCTGTTTTGCTGCCGTTTTCATCTTCTTTTAAAATAAGATTTTCAGCTCCTACAAGTTTAAGCATTTTATCGATGTTTTCTTTTTGAGGAACATTGGGATTTTGGCTTGTAATACCCCACAGTTCAACTAAGGGCAATATGGTGATATCAAAGCAATTCTGTGATTTCAGTGAATATTCTTTGGCTTTTTTGAGTAAATGATAAGTTTCATCGCTGATTGCCACAGGTTTTATTCCTGCCATTGAATTAATAACAGAAATTTCCGATGTTTTTATATAGGATGAAAATTTATTTTCAAACTCCGATAAAGCATCATAAACCTCATTTATGGTTTTTTCTCTGTTTTTACCATACCATTTTTGTTCCACCACAGTGTTAAGCAAATAACAGGTGTCTTTTACAAATTCTTTTTTTTCTTTGTTATTTATAAAAATTATTCCGCCTGCTAAAATCAAAAGCATACAGGCAACAGTAATATACAGTTTTTTCATTTTACACCAATTTTCTATTCGCTCTTTCTACAATTAAATATTTTAACTAATTTTTAATAAAAAGTCAACTGAATTTGAAATTTCGCTGTTATTTCCAATAATTAAGCACAAAAATCCTCTATGCTTCTGTAAATATTTTACACAAAAAGTAAAATGCTGCGACAATGTTTTGCCGCAGCATTTTCATAATTATACAAATGTTATTCTTCGTCTTCGCAGCAATCACAATCGCAATCACAGCAACATTCGTCGTCATCACCGTAGCTAAAATCGAATTCAAGATGTTCGCCGCAGTTTGGACAATCCATTTCGCCTTCTTCGATCATGCCGTCATCAACATAGATGGTATCACCGCAAGCAGGACATTTAACTTCATAAAGTTCGTCATCAAAATCATCTTCGGAACATTCATCATCGTCTTCATCACAATCACAATCGCAGTCGCATTCGTCACAGCAATCGCAGTCATCATCGTCTTCGTAAAGATCTTCTTCAATCATTTCTACTTCTTCGTCTAACAAATCAACTTGTTCGGAAATTTCGTCAACATTTTCTTCCATATCTTCAATGGAGAATGCTACATCTTCCAATGTGTCAATAACAGCCAAGAGAAGTTTTCCTTCTTTTGTGTTCTTGTCAATATCAAGTCCCTCTGCAAGACCTTTGAGATAAGAAACTTTTTCTGTAATGTTCATTTTTAATATCCTCCTTTGCCATAACGGCATAAGCCAAATTTTATTATTTGCAATAAATCCCAATGGGAATTAAGCTCTTTCCATATACTCGCCTGTACGAGTATCAACACGAATCATATCGCCTTCATCTATAAACAAAGGAACCTTAATTTCGGCACCTGTTTCCAAAACAGCGGGTTTAGTAGCATTTGTAGCTGTATCGCCTTTAAAACCTGGATCTGTTTTGGTAACCTGAAGTTCAATGAAGAAAGGTGGTTCAACACCAAATACATTGCCCTTATATGATAAAACCTTAACATCTGTATTTTCCTTTACAAATCTGAAGTTATC
This sequence comes from Oscillospiraceae bacterium, assembly GCA_020024175.1. GTDB lineage: Bacteria > Bacillota > Clostridia > Oscillospirales > Ruminococcaceae > JAHHUA01. Next base: position 18,246 of record JAHHUB010000005.1, read on the forward strand.
ACCGAGCATATTTGCATTGATTGGAATTTGTTCATAGCTTTCATTGTCCATAAAATAGTAAAGGTCGCCGTCATTGTAAAGATACTGCATATCTTTTCTTTCAATGAAAGCTGTTGGGTATTTGTCTGTTGGGTTAAATGTTCTTTCAATAACTGCGCCTGTAATAACATTTCTTATTTTAGTACGAACGAAAGCGGCGCCCTTACCTGGTTTAACGTGCTGGAATTCAATAATCTGAACTACCACACCGTCCATATCAAATGTAACACCGTTTCTGAAATCACCTGCAGAAATCATGAGTAAACCTCCAAATAATTATAATAATTTAGGTCAATATATAAATAAAAAGTTGACCCATTGTTTAATATCACATTTATATTATACTAAAACGCAAATTTTTTCAAGTATTTTATAATCTTTTTATAGAAATTTTAACTATTTTAAATAAATAATCGAATTTTTTCAAAATTATAGCTAAATTATAATTAAAATTATATGCTATTTTGTATAATTATTAGATTTTTCTCCGGTTTAGTTAAATTTTTAACATTGTCTTGTCCTATGTATACCATATCCTCTATTCTTACTCCGAATTTATCCGGAATATAAATTCCTGGTTCTACTGTCATAACATGACCTACCCGACAATGGCTTATTTGGGACTGGGGCGAAAAAAACGGGGATTCGTGAACTTCCATACCCACTGCATGGCCCAAAGAATGTCCGAAATATTCTCCATAACCCTTTTGAGTTATATAATCTCTGGCGACAGTGTCCACATCTTTACACAAAACCCCGGGTTTTATTTTTGCCAAAGCAAGTTTCTGTGATTTTAATACTATATCATATATATTCCTCATCTCATTGCTCACATTGCCAAGAGCCACAGTTCTGGTCATATCAGAACAATATCCGTTGTATTTTGCCCCGAAGTCCATAACTATAAAATCTCCGTTTTTAACTTTGTTATCTGTTGGGGTGTGGTGAGGATAAGCGGTATTCTTCCCACAAGAAACCATAACAGGAAAGGCATTTTCCTCAGAACCGCTGCATTTCATAACAAATTCCAGTCTGGCGGCAATTTCTCTTTCGCTTTTGCCAGGTTTTATGAATTTTATTATATCGTAAAAAGCTCTTTCTGCAAAACTCTGTGCATGGTGAATTGCCTCCAGTTCTTCATTGTCCTTATATCTTCGCAGGTTTTCTATTAAAATATTGGTTTTATTGTCAAAAGCAATTTCTGTGCTGTCAAAAATCGCCTGATACTTTATATACTCAGTAACAGTCATTTTACTGCTTTCCATACCTATTTTTTTCAATTTGCATTCATCACGGAGTTTCCTTAGCTGAACAGATGTTGCAGTGAGAAGTTCCACTTGTACATCTTTTACTTTTTCCTTAGCCTGTTCATAGTAACGAAAATCCACAAAAAGCACGGATTTTTCCCGGGTTATTACAAGTATGCCATCACTGCTGCGAAATGAGGTAAAATATTGCCTGTTTATAATTGAAGTTATGAGAACACCATCAATATCATCTGGAAGTTTTTTTATAAGTTCGGCTATTCTGTTATTCAATTTTATTTTTGCCTCCGCTTTGACTTAATTTTGTTGTAATGCTGTAAAATAGGCTTTTCCATAATTCGTTTAAAATGTAAAAAACCTTTTTTCTCAGGCTCAATAGGTGTTACTAAAATTGATTTTATTCTAAATAGATTTGCCCCCAAAATATCCGTAAAAATTTGATCTCCGATAACTGCGACCTGTTCTTTCGACAAACCCATAAGGTTAATTGCCCTTTTAAAGCCGTCGGAAAGAGGTTTTTTCCCTTCGGACACAAAATCCAGTCCCAGCATTTTTGCAAAAGGTTCCACCCTTTCTCCATGGTTGTTGGAAACTATCATCATTTTTATGCCGCTTTTCTGCATTTCGGAAAGCCAGTCGGTTACATTTTCCAGCGGCACCGGGTTATCATGAGTTGTCAAAGTGTTGTCCACATCAAGTATAAGTCCCCGTATTCCCATTTTTTCAAAATCTTCTTTTGTTATATCAAGTATTCTGTGATAATCCCTATAAGGCAAAAAAAGAGCCAATATTTCCAACCTCCTAAACTAAATTCGTACCGGAATATTATAGCAAATTTATTCAGCTTTTACAACAGTCAGATTATCACAGATTTCCTTAAAAACAGGTGCACAGATTTTTCCCCCGGAATCACCGCCTTCCGCCATTATGGTTATAGC
>JAHHUB010000050.1 GCA_020024175.1 Oscillospiraceae bacterium
ATATTAAATAAAAAAAGCAACACATTTACCGATAAAAGGATAAAATGTGCCGCTTATTTAGGATTAAAGCTGAATTTTTTTAATTTTACTGTCGTTTTGTATGCCTATTTTATTGCTTACATTTTTAATTAATTCAGTATTTCCTGTAGTATATATACTGGTTGTACCCTGACCAGAATTTTTGAGAAGATTATTTTCTTGCAGGAATTTTTTTATGGTAATAGCCTGTTCAAAGGCAGGGTTGATAAAATTAATATTTGGGAAACAAGCTTTAAAAACATCCAGTACAATGGGGTAATGTGTGCAGGCCAGTATAATATCTTTTATATCAGGAGAAATGGAAGTAATTTCCTCGATTTTGCTTTTTATTTCTTCTTTCATAGCCTGTGAGCTGAAATCCCCTTGTTCTATAAGAGCAGCAAGACAGGCACTGGATTTTGAAATCACATTGATATTTGGGGAGATGCTTTTTAAATAATCATGGTAACAGCCTGTATTTACTGTAAATGAGGTTGCAAATACACCTATATTTTTTATATTGTTGTTTATTACATAATTTGCTGCAGGTATTACAATGCCTTTTATTTTAAAATCATATATATCATTAAATTCTTCCAAAGCAGAAGAAATAGTGTTGCAGGCAACTGCAGCCACTTTTATATTTTGATTTTGGAGAAAATCAAACATATTTAATGTGAGATTTTTTATTTCGTTTTTATTTTTGTTTCCGTAAGGACAGTTAATGCTGTCACCTATGTAAATAATATTTTCATAAGGCAGAAGCTTTCTTAATTCTTTTACTACGGTTAAGCCGCCCACTCCGGTGTCTAAAACGCCGATAGAGTTATTAGAATCCGTCATTTCTTGCCTCCTTTTGCTTATAAGCTTATATTTTAACAGTATAACTCTTTTTAATTTTGGTAAATAACCAATACTAACTAGTTTATCATTTATAAAACTTTTTTTCAATATGATTTAATAATATTTTATAAAAAAAACTATTAAAATATTCCGATTTTATTTTGATATAAAAAAGAAACCTTTTTACAGATAAAATATTTAATCTGCAAAAAGGTTTCTTTTAATTACTTTTTACTTGTCCTTATCACTGCTGTTTACTGTGGAATCCACAAGTCTAATCATTACATCTATATATTTTCCTTTTCCGGAAATACTGTTTTTTCTGTAAACTGTCATTTGTATAACATCACCGGGTTTATGTTCTGTGAGAACTTCTCTCATAACGGAAAAATCACTGATTTCCTGACCGTCAAGCTTTGTGATAATATCTCCGGGAACTATGCCCTTATTTGCAAGGTCGGAGTTAGGCATAATAACCTGAATGGAAATACCCATAGGGTAGCCATATCTTGCCGCTGTTACGGAATCAAGCTGAATACCCTGAATACCAAGCTGAGCTCTGCCTGTTACAGTGCCGTTTTCCATAAGATCTTTTGCTATTACCAAAGCTTCATTTATAGGAATGGCAAAACCAATGCCTTCATAGTCAACACCTGTGATTTTTACGGAGTTAATACCTATAACCTGACCATATTCATTTACAAGTGCACCACCGGAGTTACCGGGGTTAATAGCTGCATCAACCTGAATATATTTCATGCTGTAGCCGTTTTCCATTTTAAGAGTTCTGTTTATTGCAGATACAATACCATGTGTCATACTGCCGGAAAGTTCCATACCTCCGGGGTTTCCTATAGCTGCAATAGGTTCGCCTACCAAAGTTTCATCACTGTTGCCAAAGTTAGCATAAGGAAGATTATGAGCATCAATTTTAATTACACCAATATCTGTTTGTTCATCAAGACCTACCAGAGTAGCTGCATGAACCTCGTCGTTATCCATTATAACTTTAATGCCCTGAGCACCTTCAATAACATGGGCATTAGTGATAATATAACCATCCTCAGTCATAATAATGCCTGAACCTTCTCCGCTGATTCCAAGGCCTGCCATTTTGTAGATTTGTATACCTACTACACTTGGCTTAACTTGCTGAGCTATTTCTGTAAAACTGAGTTTTCCGCTGGAATCTGAGGATTCACTGTATTTTGGTTTGTTTTTTATGCTGATATTTGGCAGTTCATTACCTGATGAAGATGAGTGTTCTTTTGGGTTTTCCGGAACAGTGTTTTGAGAATCAACCATAGCATAAACACCATAACCTGCAAATCCCACAACGGAAATCCCCAAAATAACGGCAATCATGCTCAAAAACACTTTAAAGCCTTTATTTTTCTTTCTTTGTTTTCCCATGGACTCGTGGTTTCCGCCGGAATAGTCATTTAAATTCCACTGATATTCATCATTGCGTGAAGATTGATACTGGTTTTCGCGATATTGCTGATCTCTGCCATAATGATACATATTATTTGGATTTTGATAAGGTGGTACATTTTGATTGTCATATTTAGGAGGCTCGTAATTTTGTCCATAAGATTTATTTGAGCCATAATTGGAAGTACCTGATTGACTGCGATTTTCATTTTGGCCGTTTTCAGGATTAAATCCGTTTCCGTATGAATATCCACTGTTTTGAAAATTTTCATTTTCATTTTGATTTTGGCCGTTTGATTGATTGTTATTTTCGTTCATATAAAAAAACCTCCGCTAAATTTATTTCTTTACTGTAATTTATATGATACAACGAATTTATAAATATAAGTTTTATATTTAATTAAGAACATTATAATTAAATATAAATTTTCAGATATTAAAATATTATCAAATTTTTAATTCTGATTTGGAATTTGGTTTTGTGTCTGCTGCTTTCTGAATCGTGATGAAATTTTTTTATCATTTACTGCAGGCAGACAGAAACCGAATTCACAGTATTCACCCTCTGAGCTTTTTACAACTATATCAGAGTTGTGCAGATTTATAATTGAGCGCACAATATGAAGTCCAAGACCCACACCTGTTTTATCCAAACTGCGGGATTTATCAGTTTTATAAAACCTTTCAAACAGTTTTGGAATTTCATCTTTTTTAATTCCGTCTCCGGAGTTTTTAATTCCTATATAAACCTTTCCGTCAGTTCTGTCATAGTCATAGATAATTTCTATATAGCCCCCTGGGTTTACGAATTTAACAGCATTTTCGATGAGATTGTAAACTACCTGATGAATTAAATCACAGTCGCCTTCCACCATTATTCTGCCGCTGTCAAGACCCATTATGTCAAGTCCTTTTTCATTTATTTTCTGTTCAAAGGTGAATACAGTCTGACAAACCAAATCGTTAATGTCAAATTCGGATACGGATGTGGTCATTTCTCCTGCTTCTATTCTTGCAATATTGAGCATGGATCGTACAAGACGGCTGAGTCTTTTTACTTCATCGGAAACAATTTTTAAGTAGTGATTTTGTTTTTCCGGAGGAATGGTTCCATCAAGTATTCCATCTACAAATCCGCCTATGGTTGTCATAGGGGTTTTAAGTTCATGGGAAACATTGGCTATAAACATTCGGCGAGTGCTTTCCAAAGTGGCAAGAGATGATGCCATTTCATTAAAAGACATAGCCAGTTTGTCAATTTCGTCATTGCCCTCCACATGAACTCTGACGGTAAAATCTCCTCTTGAAAAACTTTCGGTGGCTTTTACCATTTCTTTAAGGGGAGTTACCAGTCGATCCGTGGTGAAATAGATGATTACAAATGATATTGACAGCACAGCCACAGAACTTAGAATAAACATTTTTGTTATTTCTGCAAGAAACTGTGTCATACCTGAAGCATCAGCACAGGCAAAAACTGTTCCGATTACAATCCCATCAGTGGCTTTTACCGGAATACCCACTATGTAGTGAGCTTTATCATATATTCCCGAAAGAGTTCCAAGATTTTTGTAGGAGCCTTTGGAAACTTCGGAAAGAATTTCCTTATCAACTAAATGCTGAAGATAATGAGCACTGTCAGTGTTGGTGCAGATTACAGTGTTTCCGCTGTTATCCACCAAAAACATATCAGCACCTATGGCATTTCCGAGAATTTTATAACTGGAAAGAGTTAGCTTTACATCTATAAAATATGCGGATTTTCCTGTAGCAATGTCAAAACTTGTGATAGCTGCAGCCTGTTCGGCATTTCTCTCCAAAAGATCATATTTATCCTCTTTAAAATACTGTGAAGCAAAAAGAAGCAGTATAAGTCCCAAAAAAATAATACTCACCAAAATAAGAGCTACACAGATTGAAAAATATTTTGAAAGTAAACTTTGACCGTTTTTCTTCATATTGATAATGCCTTCGTTCCGTTAGTCTTTTACTTCAAATTTATATCCTACACCCCAAACGGTTTTCAGAGTCCATTTGTCGGAAACACCTTCCAGCTTTTCTCTCAGTCTTTTTACATGAACGTCAACAGTTCTGGAGTCCCCATAATATTCAAATCCCCAAACTTCATCAAGGAGCTGATCTCTGGTGTAAACTCTGTTGGGATTGCTGGCAAGATGGAAAAGAAGTTCCAATTCCTTTGGAGGAGTATCTACAACAACACCATTTACTTTAAGCTCGTATTTTGTCATATTTACTACCAGTTTGTCATAGGATACTTCCTTTGTGTCCTGTTCTGCGGAAGTTTTTCCTGTTCTGCGCAGTACGGCTTTAATTCTGGCAACGATTTCTTTTGCATCAAAGGGTTTAACCACATAGTCATCAGCACCCAATTCCAGTCCCAAAACTTTATCAAAAGTTTCGCCTTTGGCAGTAATCATAATAATGGGGCAGTCGCTTTTTTTGCGAATTTCCCTGCATACCTGCCAGCCGTCCAGTTTAGGCATCATAATATCAAGAAGAACAATATCCGGGGTTTCACTGTTAAATTTAATGATAGCATCTTCACCGTCACATGCTGTTACTACTGTGTAGTTTTCTTTTTCCAAGTATAATCTCAATAGTTCAGCGATATTTTTATCATCATCAGCAACTAAAATTTTTCCCATAGACATAATAAAGTACCTCCGTCATTTTTTATTTATTTACTATAATTTAATTATAACCTATTTTTATTAATTTGCATTAATAATTTTTGAACATAATAAAACTTTACGGTAAATATAGGATTTTATTAAGATTTACATGATATAATAAAAAATGACAGTAGCATAAGATTAATGCTGCTGTCAAAAATTTTATATTACTCAATTATTTCTGGTAACGGATATTCCATTCCGTTGGTATCAATGGTTATTGATTCAATAATTTGATCTTCCATTGGTTTATCTGATAAATTTCTCTTTACATTTGCAATGCGGAGAGCTTCATCAATGCCTTCGATAATCTTTCCGAAAGCAGCATATTGACCATCTAAGTGGGGTGCGTCATCAACCATAATAAAAAACTGAGAACCGGCACTGTCAGGATACATAGTTCTTGCCATAGAAAGAACTCCCAAAGTGTGTTTTAGTTCGTTTTTAAATCCGTTTGCTTCAAATTCACCTTTGATTGAATAGCCGGGACCCCCTGAACCTGTACCTGTGGGGTCTCCGCCCTGAATCATAAAGCCCGGGATTACTCTGTGGAAAATAATGTCTTCATAAAAATGGCGTTGAGCAAGGGAAATGAAGTTATTTACTGTATTGGGAGCAATTTCTGGATAAAGCTCTGCAACCATTTTATTTCCGTTTTTCATTTTGATTGTAGCTATTGGATTTATCATAGCATATTCCTCCATATATATTTTATAATTTGTTATGAAAATATAACTTACAAAATTAAAGAACAAAGGTAAAAATTATGTATATAAAACCACCAAGGCAAATATTGTTAAATGCCAAAAATTTATCCCCGGACACATAGTGGAAAAGTGATAAAATACTTGCAAGTATCATAAAGATAAAGGATATAGTATTTAAAAGATTTATCGAACCATATGCCCAGATACAGGCTAATATATATATAACAATAAGCAATACACTTTGTGTTATTTTTATTCTTTTTGGCATATTATCAAGATTATTCATAAAGATATTTTCCCTCCTTAACGCTTATAATCTGATTTTATCATTCATCCTATTAAAAAGCAACATATGAAATAAAAATTTGTTACATATTGTTATGGTATTTATATTAAATTTCTGATAAAATATATTATATGTATAGAACGGAGGAGTAAACTTGATAAAAAGAAAATTTTTCGGCAGGAATATAGAACCATCCTGTGAATATTGTAAATACGGCAAAATCTCAGAATTTGACGGAAATCTTTTATGTGAAAAAAACGGAATTTTAAGTGAGTATATAAGCTGCAGAAAATTTGCTTATGATCCATTAAAAAGAAAACCCAAAACCCAAAGAAACCTTCCAAAGTTTGATAAGGAAGATTTCACATTGTAAAAATAACAGCTTTTTTTATCTAAAGGAAGTAAAATTATGAATTTTTTAAAAAAATTAACAGCGATTGTTTTAGTATTATCTATGTCTGTGTTACTTTCATCAGCTTGTTTAAAACCTGTTAAACCTCTGTTGCCGGAGGGAACAAAAATTAAACGAAGCAGTGCAGTACAGGCAGTTATGATGAATACTATTTCATCAAATGATTTTCCATATACGAAAAATCTTCTTAACAGCGAGATGCAAAATTATGTACAAAACACTATAAAACATCTCCATGAAATAGGAATTAATACTATTTTTTATGAAGCAGTAAATGAGTTTCAGTCTATGTGTTTTATAAAAAGCTGTCCAGAAAGCAGTTTTTTAAGAACTGAAAAAAATGTAAAATATAGGACAGACCCCCTTAAACTTATAAAACAACAGGCAGACCAATATGGTATAGATGTTTATGTGGTAATAAATCCTTATAAAATAGGAGATACATCCAAAATTAATTTGCTTAAAGAAAAATATAAAATTTTAAATGACAATGTTTTTATATATGATGATGAAGCTTATTTTTTGCCCAATGAAGATGTCATGAAATATGCCGCAGATATGTCAAAGGAATTTGTTAAGAAATATCAGGTGGAAGGCATTGTTTTAAAAGAATTTGAACTTGAACCCTACAGTCAGTTTCAAAAAATGAATGACTTTTGGATTAAACAGTTCAGCTATATAAAAAATGAAATAGAAAGTGTAAAATCTGATGCCATAGTAGGGGCAATTTTTGGTGACAGTGCGGAAAATCATGAAATATATCAAAGCATTGCTTTAAATTTGCTGGAAAATATGGCTATTGATATGGTGATTCCCAAAGTTAATCAAACTACAGATGAAGGTTATGAGAAAACTGTAAAAGATTGGTATAAAATTGTTTCAAAATATTCCGTTCCAATGATAACCATAAATAATGCTTACAGAATTTTTGCTCCCACTGGGGAAAACAGTTTTTGCGGAAACAGATTTGAACTTAACTATCAGGCTATTATCAATGAAAACATGGGTATACATGGAGTTATAATAGACGATTACACATCTCTTGTAAATAAATTTACCGATATTCAGAATTCTTTATCCACATTGTTTGTAAGTGATATTAAAACTACGGACTATGACTATAAAATAAACAATAAGCTGAAAGTAAATTTTGTAAAATCAGGTGTAGTAAATACCGATAAAAATTATGTCTATGTAACAGGAACCTGTAACCCCAAAAAACCTCTTTTTCTGAATAATAAAAAAATAGACAATGTAATGCCAAACGGTATTTTCGGAATAAATCTTCCGGTAAAAAATGATGTAAATATTTTTATGTTCAGACAGGGAAATTCCTATTCTACCATAAGAATATACAAAGAAGGTAAAGTCAGCATTGACTATGATAAAAAAATCTCATCAATCGTGCCTGAAACTACATATCCCAATAAATCCGAAATGATTGACAGCGGGCATATTATAACTCTTAGCTGTGTGGCACCTTCTGGCAGTACTGTTACTGCAACTTTGCAAAAACACAGTATTGTGCTGGAACAGACAGATGAAGTCGAAGAAGGTCTGCCTGCACTTTTTGAGGGATATATGACTATAAATGATGAAATTCCTCTTTTGTCAGTAACTGATATGGGAAAAATCTCCTATGCAATGACATACAACGGAAAGATAAATGTTTCAAGATCACAGGGCAATCTTTTTATAGCAGGAGCAAGAGCGGAAAAAGCTGTAAAAGTAGATGATTACATGGCATATGTGTACAGTAGTCCAAATGAAAAAAGTCCCAGTCTTTACACAATGAAAATGGGTGCAACAGATTATGTAATAGGTGATACAGAAGACTTTTATGAGCTTAAATCAGGTGGATTTATAAAGAAAAATTCTGTAAAGATTATAAGCGGCACTCCCAGAATAGATGCCTCATACACATCTTATACCACAGAAAATGACCCCAAAGGCGAAACTGTTAATATAATGGGAAATAATGCGGCAAACATAAAATCAAAAATGACAGATCACTCAATAATTTTTACTTTTTATAATACAAAAACCTTGCCGGATATTATCCCGTCAAATACACAGCAGTTTAAAAATATTATTAAACTTAAAATTGATGAAGATACCTATCAGCTCCAGTTTATTTTTAAAGATGATGTGGCTCCATGGGGATATAATTACAAATATTACGGAGAAAATTACCAAAATTTAAAGATTTATTTTAAATTTAAGCCAAAGCTTTCTGAAAAAACAGCAAAGCCTTTGGAGAATGTTTTGGTTTATATAGATCCAGCCTGTGTTGATACTGAATTTGACACTCTGGATATAATGGAAAATTATGGATTGCATGAAGCAGAAATAAATCTGAACATAGCATTAAAAACCAAAGAACTTCTGGAGGCTATGGGAGCTAATGTGGTACTTTCCCGATATGACAATAAATATTTGGACAATTTGGAAAGAATGACTTCCGCCACTCAGTCAAATGCGGATTTCTTTATTTCCATAGCTCATAACCACATAAAAAATAATGAAGACCGCTTAAATGTATATGGTTCTACTGTGGAATACAGTAATAAATCATGGCAGGATTTTGCCGATGTTCTTACCAACAGTATGAAAGTCAGCACAGGAAGACGTATAAATGAACCTATGGAAAAAGAGGATTTGGTTATGCAGATAACTTCTTGTCCTGCTGTTACATTAAAAAACGGGTATTTGTCAAATCCCAAAGAATACAATAAAATTTTGGAACCTATCAGCACTTACAAAACGGCTTCTGCCATAGCAAATGCGATTTTGGATATGCTGATATAACATAAGTTAAATAATGAAGTTAATATATGGAGGAAAAAATTATGACAGATAAACAAAAAGCATTGGAAACAGCTTTATCACAAATTGAAAAACAGTTTGGTAAAGGTGCAGTAATGAAACTTGGACAACATTCCACTTTAAATGTTGAGGCAATTCCCACTGGTTCTTTGTCATTGGATATTGCTTTGGGTATAGGCGGTGTTCCAAAGGGAAGAATTGTAGAAATATACGGACCTGAAAGTTCCGGTAAAACTACTGTAGCCTTGCATATAGTTGCACAAGCTCAAAAAAAAGGTGGAGAAGCTGTATTTATTGATGTTGAACACGCTCTTGACCCTGTTTATGCTGCAGCACTGGGTGTTGATATTGATTCACTTTTGGTTTCACAGCCTGATACAGGTGAACAGGCATTGGAAATAGCCGAAGCTTTGGTTCGTTCTGGGGCTATTGATGTTGTAGTTGTAGACTCCGTTGCAGCTATGGTTACAAAAGCCGAAATCGAAGGTGAAATAGGAGATTCCTATGTGGGTGTTCAGGCAAGACTTATGTCTCAGGCACTGAGAAAGCTCACAGGTGCTATAGGCAAATCAAATACAGTGGCTATTTTTATAAACCAGCTCCGTGAAAAAATCGGTGTTATGTATGGAAATCCCGAAACTACCCCCGGTGGCCGTGCACTTAAATTCTATTCTTCTGTAAGACTTGATGTAAGAAGAAGTGAACAAATTAAAGTCGGCGGAGAAATTGTCGGAAACAGAACAAAAGTTAAGGTAGTAAAAAATAAAGTAGCTCCTCCGTTTAGAGAAGCAGAATTTGATATTATGTATGGCAGCGGTATTTCCCGTTATGGAGAAATCGTGGATTTAGGCAGCAAACTTGACATTATCAACAAAAGCGGTTCATGGTTTAGCTATAATGGAAACAAACTGGGTCAAGGCAGGGATAATG
>JAHHUB010000051.1 GCA_020024175.1 Oscillospiraceae bacterium
ATGTTAAATGGTCGGTTGTGGTAAACAAATTTTAGGAGGATAAATATATGAAACATGATTTTGTTTATGTATCAAAAAATGATGCAAAACCAGTAAAAGAAGAACTTATACAAATAATTCACCATGTTCAGGATCTAGTAAGAGATAAATTTACATTTGATTTTAGATTTATTGGAAGTTCAAAACAAAATATGATTACATATGATAGAAAATCAAATATTGGATTTGATTTTGATGTTAATATTGAAATTAACGATGAAGAGCAAAAATACACTTCAAAAGCAATAAAAGAAATTTTAATAAATGCTTTTAATAAAGTTATTATAAACTATGGCTATGATTATTGTGAAAATTCAACTCGTGTTATTACTTTTAAATTTAAAAATAAGAAATTTTCTAAGATAATACATAGTTGCGATTTAGCGATTGTAAAAAACTATATTGATAATGACAACTATAAACATCAAGAATATATTCGTTTCAACAAAAACAATAATACATATCAGTGGTGCGAACAACCAAGCAATTACTATATGTTACATAAAAAAATTAATTGGCTAAAAGCCAATAATTATTGGAGTGATTTGAGAAACTATTATTTGGACAAGAAAAACAGCAATACTGATCAATGTAAACATTCACGCTCCATTTTTGCTGAATCTGTTCATGAATTGTGTAAAAAATACAAATATAATTAATACAAATAAATATACTTCAGTTTTGTAAAAATGTAAATATATGATGGTTTATATATATTTACCTTACTGTTTCACATTGTTAGCGGTTTTCTTTAATGAAAAAATAAGCCTGTTTTAATAAAACAGGCTTATTATAATATTTTATCTGAGCATTTGCAAATACTCTTCCAGATATTCTGTAATAAAATCAGCACCTCTTATACCCATAATAGGCAAGTGTTCAGCAATTTGAGCACCCCGTACAACAGGCATACTTATCCTTAAAAATACATTGTCCTTGGCGCAGAAACTCATAGATGGATCATCACCTAAAATAATGCATCTATGAAGATTTTCAAGTTCGTCCATTCTCTCTTTTTCAGATTTATAGTACATTACTGTTTCGTCAGGATTTTTAATGTTTTTAAGGCTATGAAGGCATATTTTCTTTTGACTTGGGAATCCCATTTCAGCCAAAAATTTACCTATTCCTGTTATAGTTTCATACTCACCGATTAATACAGCAAGGGGCTTATCTTTTTTCAGCATCATAGTATTCATTGGATAATACACAGTATCTGATATTCTGTCGTTAATTTCCTCCAAACATTCCGGATTAATAGGTTTTCCTATAATTCCCGAAATTTCTTCAAGCCATTTAAGTGTACCCTTATATCCGTATGGAGCACCTTTAATATATGGTGTTCCAAACCTTTTGCGAAGTATTTCGGCAGCGTCAACACCCTCATCTCTTATAACAAGATTAGCTGCAGCTCCACCCATATTTTCAATATCTTCAATAGCTGTTTTTCCGCAAAGATATGCACCTATTTTTATACCAAAAGCTTTATCTAAAAGGCGTTCTATTTCTGCTCTGTCGGAAGCAGCTCTGTAAGATCCCATGGAAAATCCAATTAAATTAACTCTGTCTGTTTGTGGTTTTGGATTATCTATGGGAACTTCTTTAGCTAATAACTTATATGTTTCTTTAATGCCTGAAGAATAATCCCCTCTGAAACCGCCTTGTTCAAAAGACAGGAGTTTTGCCTGAACCTTTTCCTGCATATAATTGCAGACACCTTTTATATCTGAACCTATTACCGCAGCCACTGATGATGCTACAACAAATATAACTTTTGGACATAAATTTTTATCAATTTCCACTATAGCTTCTTCCAGTCGTTTTGTGTCTCCCATTACCACATCATCTTCACTCATATGAGTAGTAAAAAGATGATTTTCCTGATTTGCACCCAATTCACTGAAAAGCCCCATACTAAAATGAGTTGTTCCTGCCGGGCCGTACTCTAAAATAACTGTATTTTCAATAGGAAGCAAACTCCAAATTATTCCCATTCTGTCTGATGGAACAGGAAGAAATCTTGTTAAGCTCATGGTTAAATCTCCTTTTTAAGTTCTCTTGATTCATCGGCAGCTCTCACCAGTTCCTTTGTGATAAACTCAGTTATCTCAAAGCCCAGCATACTTGAAGTCCTGTCACATCTAACCATTGCTATTCCTTTTTTACGCAGACGATCAGCAAATTCATGTCCCAAATACAAATTGGGATGAATTACATCATATACATACTGCAAAGGAGCTATATTAGCTGTTTTTGTTACATATGGATCAGCCTTTGCCAAAATATCATCTAAATATTCTTTGTCTTTTTCAAGGTCTACACTGACAGTCTGAATAATTTCCGGTTTCATTCCCAATTTAACCATAAACTGATTGAATTCCATACAATCAAAAGGAGTGTTGCCGTAAATGTATGTAATACCGTCTAGTTTGTCTGCTGCTTGGTTTTGAGCATCTTTAGCATTTTTGTACATTTCGTAAATTTTTTCAGGTACAGGCTTATCAAGAGTTTTAAAAAGTTTTTCATAAGCCTTTAAGATTTTATCAGGATTTGTAAATTTATCAAAAAATACATAGGAAATTCCGAATTCCTCTTTCATTTTTTCAGCCAAAGGAAGTCCTATAGGATTTAATATAATATTTATACCTGCTCCCGATGCTTTTTTTATTTCTTCAACAGTACATCCACAGGGAAGCTGCATACCTATATTTATATCATTTTCACAAAGCAGTTTATAAAGTTCTGTATCTTCAAATCTGCCCAAACGCTGTCCGATAATATTTACAGAATTGTTTTTCTCTGTTTTTTCCATAATATCAAAACAAGCGGTAATGGTTCTCTCTATACCCGGCATATGGTTTTCACATTTAAAATGTTCTGTGTGTACAGATAAGAAAGGTATACCATATTTTTCGGTATAGCTGTCGGACATTGCTTCAATATCATCTCCGATAATTTCCACAACGCAGGTAGATACTAAGAAAACTGCACTTGGATTATATTCCTTTACCAATTCTTCAACAGCATTATCCAACATTTTTCTGCATCCAAATGTTACATCTGATGAATCAAGAACAGCTGAAACACATCTTCCATTAAGTCCTCCGAATTCTTCTGAATGAATTGTCATATGTTTGGTGTAATATGTACATTCATCAGTTCCCACTACCAAAAGGACAGCATCTTTTATCCCTTTTACTGCCATTGCGGCACCCATAAGCGGGCAGTGAGTACCGGGAAACATAGCAGCAGTTAAACCCTTTATATCCTTGGAACAGGTTATATCTCTTAATTTTCCCAATCGAGAAATAATCTCATTTCCTTTATTCATAGTGTATATATCCTTTCCTATATTATTTCTTTATAAGCTATCAAAGGCTTATTTCTGCCTGGTACATTAATTATATCGCAGTCCACATTGTAAACTTCTTTCATCATTTGAGCAGTGATAACCTCAGACGGAGTACCTTCACTGTATTTTTTGCCATGGCAGATAACTACAATACGGTCGCTTATTTCAAGGGCCTGTGTCAAATCATGCAAAACCATAACTATGCCTATCCCTGATTCCTTATTGAGTTTTTTTACAAGTCTCATGGTTTCTAATTGATGTGAAATATCTAAATATGTAGTAGGTTCATCCAAAAAAAGAATTTCCGGCTGCTGAGTTAAAACAGTGGCTATCCATACTCTTTGGGATTCACCACCAGAACACTCATTTATTGATTTTTCTCTCAAATCCCATGTTCCTGTAGCTTTCAAAGCCCAATCAATAATTTTTTCATCATCGGAATTATTTTTGCTGTACCATTTTTGATATGGCATTCTTCCGTATCCTACCAAATCTTTTACTTTAAAATCCGGAGGGGCAGAGTGCTTTTGGGGGAGGACACCCACTTGTCTTGCAAATTCTTTGTTTTCAAAATCCAAAAGGTTTTTGTCATTGAGATAAACAGAGCCTTTGCGGTATTTGAGGAGCCTTGTGAGAGCTTTTAAAACCGTGGATTTTCCTGAGCCGTTAGGTCCTATTATTGTAGTTATTTCACCTTTTTTTATATCTATATCAATATTTTCAACGGCAGTGTAATCTCCGTAACTTATTACCAGGTTTTCCCCTTTAATTTCCAATTGATTTTCCTCTCTTTCTAAGCATATATAAGAAGAATGGTCCTCCACAGACAGACATTATAATTCCCACAGGAATTTCCATACCGGGTACTATTACTCGTCCTATGGTATCGGCTAACAGCAATACCACCGAACCCAATACCATACTTACAGGCAGCATGGCTTTATAGTCTGAACCTACAACTAATCGTGCAATATGAGGTACAACAAGTCCCACGAATCCTATCATTCCGGCTACTGAAACTGTAGATGCAGCCAAAAATGCGGCTACAGCCGATAATAATATTCTGCTTCCGCTGACTTTTACTCCCAGACTTTTTGCCATTTCATCCCCTAATTGCAGGGCATTGGCACTTTTTATACATAAAAGTGCCAAAATCAAGCCTACAGCGGAATATGCTACTACTAATTTAACATGATACCAGCTTCTTCCGGACAAACTTCCGTTCATAAAAGCCAGAACGCCTTCCAAGCTGTCAGAATTAAGCATTTGCAAAAGTGCATTATATGCTCCCAAAACAGAATTTATGGCAACACCGGAAAGAATAATTCTAGTGGGATCAACTCCGTCTTTCCATGCCATAGTGTAAATAAGGCAGCAAGCAAGACAAGCACCTCCGAATGCAAAAAGCGGAACGGCAGAAGTCATATGTGGGAAAAGCAGAAGAATGGTTGTGGCTGCTGTTCCAGCTCCTGCGGATACACCTATTGTACCGGGATCCGCAAGAGGGTTTTTCATAACTGACTGCAGCAATGCACCTGCTGCAGATAAAGATGCCCCTACCAAAACAGCAATTATAACTCTGGGCATTCTTAAATTAATTACAATGGTTTTTGTGGCAGAAGTTTCGGAGCTGAAAACTGCTTTTATTATTTCACTTAATGAATAACCGGCACTTCCCACTGCCACTGATATCAAAGCACTTATTGCCAACAATATTATTAAAATTAAAAGTACAGTTGATACACGCAAAACCGAGAATTTTTTAACTGGTTTCATTTAATTACTCCTTATAAAAGGATTCTATTGTATTGATAAAATCTTCCATATTATCAATAAAGCCTATACCTGTATTAGCAATATATTTTGATGAGAAGTAAAGGACTTTACCATCTTTGATAGCCGGAATACTATTCCAATAATTTGGATTTTTTGCAAAATCTTCTTCCATAACTTTTTTATGATCTTCTCCGTTTGGAGAACCGCCTACACAGAGAACCAAATCAGGATTATAACTTATAGCCTGTTCCATATCAAGCAATGCCATAGGTGATGTAGAGTTTGAATAAACATTCTTAAAGCCCATCATTTTTGCCATAGTTGCAAGAGAACCGCTTTCTGTTTGGATGTAATGTGAAGGTGGAGCAGACTGGAGTACCATTACACTTTTATTGGAATATTTGCTCTGCATTTCATTGAGTTTCTTTTCCAAAGCATCAAATCTTGCTATCAATTCCTTGCTCTTGTCAGATGATTGTCCAAAAGCATCAACCAATGCCATTGTCTGATCTTTTACTGAGGAATATGGAACTGTATGACCTGCGTCAACATAATAAACAGGTATATTTGCTTCGCTTAAAACTTTTCCGTATGTATCTTTGGAATTAGCACCTAAAATAACCAAATCAGGTTCCAATGCAATAACTGTTTCAATATCAAAATTTGAATTCATTCCAATATCCAGTTTTTCTGTAGAAGATTCTAAATCAGCTGGCCATTGTATAGCGCCGCCCTTTGGAATAGCAATCATTTTTACGCCCAATTCATGAAGAGCAAGAACAGGAGCTTTACTCATAACAACTACTTTTTCAGGCATTTTTTTCAAAGTCAAAGCTTCAGTAAAACCTTTTTCTTTCATACTTGCAGGATAGTTAATTGTTACTTCAGTAGTTTCAGCCTTAGCAGATGTTTTATCTGAACCAAACTTTGTTTCTAACATATCAATTAAAGAATTAATGCTGTTTATAATATGTATTCCTTTAGATGTTACATATTCGTTTGAAAGGTAGATGATATTATTATTTTTAACTGCGTCCAAAGACATCCAAATTTTAGCGTTTTTGTTGAATTCTTCTTTATAAAGTTTTTCGAGTGCATCTGCTGTAGGTGCTGTGGGAGAAAGTGCAAATATAACTTCCGGGTTAAGTTCAACTAATTTTTCCAAATCCAATGGTGCCATACGAAGGCTTGCATCTACTAATTTGTCAGATATATTTTCATAAGGCAGCATTGAAAGTATGCTTCCGAAGTAACTCATGGATGTTTGCTGATAAGCAGGTGGTACACCGAACAAAACCATTGCTTTTTTGCTGCTTGTGGAGCTTCTGAATTTTTCAGCTCTTTCTTCCACTGCTTTAAATTCGTTTTCAATTTCCTTAGCCATTTCTTCAGAACCAAAAGAACGGGCAAATACCATAGCTTCTTCCTTTACTTCTTTATATGAAATGGAAGGACCTTCACTTGTATAATAAACCGGAATATTGGCATCTTTGAGTTGTTTTTCGTAAGTTTCTTTGAGGTGGTTTCCCATAATAACCAAATCGGGTTCCATAGAAATTACAGTTTCCAAATCCAGATTATTCATTCCAGTTTCAATTACAGGAAGTTCTTTTACCCAGTCAGGGAAATTTATATAATCAGGAGATTTTCTGAAAGCTATTGGTTTTACATCACAGCGTACTAAAATTTGCATAGCTGAATTTGAAAGTACAACTACTTTTTGAGGTTTTTGAGGGAGAACAAGTTTTTCTCCTTCTGTTTCTTTCATATAAGAAGGATAATAAATTACAAATTCTTTATTTTCTTCACTTTCGGTTGTGCTGCTTTCACTTGTTTGTGAACTTGATGATTCTTCAGATATATTTGAAGATGTGTTATCCTTAGGTTCGGACGAACAGGATGCAAGCATTGTAAGAGATAATGCTGCTGCTAAAATTACTGTTATAAATTTTTTCATATCCTTATTTCCTTTCTGTTTTTATGATTTATTCTTCAGTATTTTCACTGAGATTAATTATTTTTTCTGCCAAACTTCTGTAAACATCTTTCATATCGGAGTTTTCCAGTTTTTCAAATACAGTTCCGCCCTTTGCCTCAGCAGCCTGTATATCAGAAGAACGGGGAACATATTGTATTACTGTTGTACCTATTTCATTTACAGCTTTATCTACAATTTGTTGTTCGTTTTCAATATTTTTGGCGTTTAAAATAAGTCCGCTGAGTTTTGCATAGCCTCTGTTTCCGAAATTTCTTATAGCCTGAGCAATATTGTCAGCTGCGTATAATGACATCATTTCTCCGGAAGAAACAATGAAAACTTCTCTTGCATAGCCTTCTCTGATAGGCATTGCAAAACCTCCGCAAACAACATCTCCCAAAACATCATATATTACAATGTCAGGTTTATAGGTTTCAAAGGCTTTTAATTCTTCCAATTTTTCAAAAGCAGAAATAATTCCTCTTCCTGCACAGCCTATTCCGGGTGTAGGACCACCTGATTCTACACATAACACCCCATTGTAACCCTCAAAAACAATATCTGATAAAGAAAGGTCTTCTCCTTTGTTTCTCAGTTGTTCCAATACTGTGGGGATTCTTCTGCCACCCATAACCGTTTTTGTCGAATCGGCTTTCGGGTCACAACCCACCTGCATAACTTTATATCCTTTTTCAGCTAATGCTTCGGAAAGATTTGACGTTGTAGTTGATTTTCCTATACCGCCTTTTCCGTAAATCGCAATTTTTCTCATATTATACCTGCCTTTCCATTTTAGTTAGCTCTCGCTAACTCACGTTTGACATTATATCATATCTTTTTTCATTATAATTTCAGTTTATTTTTATATTTTTATAATTTATTATGATTTTAAAAATAATTTTGAGTATAAATATAAAGCTTGACATTTTGATTAATCTGAAATATAATTTTATTAGTTAGCATATGCTAACTAATAAAATTATATGGAGGATACTATGAGTTTTGAACTTTCACAACTTTTATATAATCAAAAGGATATTTGTGACGCATATAAAAACTGCGGAATTGAAAAAGCAATAGAATTAATCAGACAAAAACAGCAATATTTGATTCTTATTTCAGATGAGGATTTTACATCAAATGTCCTAGTTTTTTTAACCTCACTTAATAACAGCTTATATAATTACATACTTTTTAACAGTGATATTGAATCGGAGGATTTTTGTTTCAAAAACTATACTCCCAATTTAAACATAAGTATGAATCATAAACTTGCAATAGATGAAGCCTATAAAATTCTGTCTTCATATGAGGATTTTATTCATCCTGCCAATCAGCAGAATAAGCATATTGAGTCAGCTTGTAAATATATATGCGACCATTTAAATGAGGATTTATCTTTGGAAAAAGTTGCATCAAACATTTATATAAGCAAATGTTATCTGTGTCAGCTTTTTTCTGACTATTCGCAAATGAAATTTTCTGAATATGTCAGAATACAAAGAATTGAGCTTGCAAAGTCCCTCCTTAAATGTGAAAATTACCCAATAGACATTATTTCTCAAAAATGCGGATTTTCCTACTGCTCCTATTTTTCATCAACTTTTAAAAAAATTGTTGGAATTTCCCCGGAAAAATACAGAAAAATTCATAGCAAGAAAAATCCTTTGAACACTGTCAGTGAAATGCAACTGGTTTGTTAGACAATAAAACTTTTGACATTTATTTAAAAATTTTACAGATTATATTTCCATAAACAAAAGCTTGCTGTCTGCTTTTACACAGACAGCAAGCTTTTTAAGTTTCTTTGCCAAAATCTTTTTTGTCCACCTTTTGATTTTATGGGTAAAAATACTGCTTACTTAGAATTATCGCTGTTTAAAATCCCATACGGAAAAATTTGAGTTACATATAATTGTTTGATTTTCATAATTTCATTCTGATCTGTTATATTTTGACTTCGACAATACATATATACATTAAATGTGGATGTTATAAATAAATACAAAGCCAGTTCAGAATCAATTCCATCTTTTATTTTTCCGTTTTCGTACAATTTATAAAATTTATTCTTATAGAATTTATCTTTGAGAAATGAGTAATACTCTCCAAAATAAAATTTTTGCATAACCAAGGGAGGAACTGTGCACCAGGTATTTTCAAAAGCTTTTTCTTTTTCTGTTAAATGCTCACCTACAACATATTCAAACCAGTCGAATAAAGCATTTTCGTTTTCATCCTTGTACTTGTTCCAAATTCTCATTTCAATTTCAATAATAAGATAAATATACAAGTCATCTTTGTCCTTAAAGTACTGATAAAAACTTCCAACAGGTATATCTGCTTTTGTAGTTATATCCAATATAGAAACCTTCTCATATGGTTTTTCCAAAAACGCATCATATGATGCATTGATAATTCTTGTTTTTTTTTCATTTGTTAAATTAAAAAAAGGTTTCTTTGGCATAGTATTAACTCCTTTATAATTTATATCAGCATATTAATCTGATACTTCAGATTATTTTTCAATATTATATACTATTATATATATTATTTTACTGAGTTTTAATAAAATTATTTTATTACTTTAGTCATTGCAAAGGTGGCAGCTTACCATTCTGCCATTTTCCATTGTTTTATATTTTGGATATTCTTTAAAACATTTTTCACAAGCATATGGACATCTCTTTGCAAAATAACAACCAGGTCCCGGATTAATAGGTGTAGGAGGCTCTCCATCAATTTTTATAGGATTTCTTTCTTCATCTACATCTATTGATGCACAGTTTGACAGAAGAGCTTTTGTATATGGGTGCATTGGATTTTGTATTATATCTTCTGTTGTTCCTGTTTCAACAATTCTTCCCAGATACATAACAGCAATTCTATCAGAAATATATCTTGTTGTTGCTATATCATGGCTGATAAATATAATGGATGTATCATGTTTTTTAATCATATCT